>JAYWDM010000396.1:0-4321 GCA_043779885.1 Betaproteobacteria bacterium
GGACCTGCAGTATTTCGAGGAAGTCAAGACGCGGAAGCAATGCTCCAGCGAAGCAGTTTGGCAGAAGTACTTCGAGAAGAACCCATGGATCTTTGGCTATGGCCTGAGCTACATCCAATTGTCCGCGCTAGATGACAGAAAGCTTGAACAGGTCGTACACGGGCACACAGTCTCGGGGCATGGCAAAAGGGTCGATGCCCTCCTTCGCACTCGCGGCGTCATCTCTAGCCTGTGCTTCGTTGAGATCAAGACACATAAGACGGCACTGCTCCAGAACCAGCCATACCGTCAGGGATGCTGGGCCCCTTCCTCTGAGCTTTCGGGTGGCGTGTCGCAAGTTCAAGGCACAGTTGCACTCGCCACGGAGACCATCCGCACAAAGCTCTCGCTTACTGATGAGGTTGGCAACCCGACCGGAGAAGAAGCCTTCAATTACTTGCCGAAGTCGTTCCTTGTAATAGGCAGTCTTCAAGAGTTCGTCGGTGACCACGGTGTAAATCAGGATTGCTATAGATCTTTCGAACTCTTTAGGCGCAACACAGCGAATCCCGAGATCATCACCTTTGATGAACTGTTTGAACGCGCCCGATTCATCGTTCAACAGTATGAGGCCTGACTCTTCCATCTAGGCGATTGTGCACAGCGCTCCACCGAGGTCAACGCCTCATGCCAAACGTTTAGTACGCCAATATCCCGAAGCAATGGCTTGAGGCACAGATGAGTTCCGACGTAAAAACCGCGTACGCCGCCTCAGCCAGTTCAATCTTGCTGTTACTCGCGACCTGCGCAGGCTGGGCACAGAGTTACCCCGTAAAACCGGTCAGGATACTTATCGGCTTTGCCCCCGGCGGCGGCGCCGATATCGTCGCGCGCGGGCTCACCCCGCGACTCGTGGAAGCGCTCGGTCAGCAGATCATCGTCGACAACCGCCCCGGCGCGAACGGTATGATAGCCGCAGAACTCGCCGCCAAGGCGCCGCCTGACGGCTACACGCTGCTCGTGGCCCCCGGCAATTACGCGTTTGCCCCCGCGATGTACGCGAAGTTGACGTTCGACATGGCGACCGCATTTGCGCCCGTCAGCCTCCTGGCCGAAACGCCTCTGCTCGTTGTCGTCCATCCCTCCCTGCCCGTGAAGAGTATTTCGCAGCTCATCGCGCTGGCGAAGTCGCGTCCCGGAAAACTGGCCTACGCCTCCGGCGGTATCGGGGGTTCCGCACACCTTGCGACCGAGCTCTTCCGCGCGCTCACGCAGGTCGACCTAGTGCACGTACCCTACAAAGGCACGGGAGCGGCGATTTCAGATCTGATTGGCGGCCAGGTGCAGCTGTGCATCTGCACGCTGCCATCCGTGCTGCCGCATGTGAGAAGCGGCCGGCTGCGCGCCCTCGCGGTCACAACCACGCGGCGCACTTCGGCTGCACAGGACATCCCCACGGTCGCCGAAGCCGGTGTCGCGGGCTACGAGGTGAGCCAGTGGTATGGCCTGCTCGCGCCGGCCGACACCCCCGCGCCTGTCATCGAGCGGTTGAACGCGGAGGTCGCGAAGGCGCTCAAGCATCCCGACTCGCGCAGCCGACTGCAGGCGGAGGGCGCCGAGCCCGTGGGCAGCACGCCGCAGGAGTTCGGCGCATTCTTCAAGGCCGAGATAGCCAAGTGGACCCAGATCATGCAGAAGGCGGGAATCCGCGCCGAATAGAACACCCGAACGACTATCCCCCGCATGTTTCGCTATCTCCAATCGCGCATACGCGGCACGGCCCGCGCCTCGCCGGGCGTGCCGCCGCCCGGACTGATCGCCTTCTACTGGCACTTCGTGCGCCAGACCAAAGGCTGGTATGCGCTGATGTTCGCGACCAGCCTTGCCGTGGCGCTGATCGACATGGTGATTCCGGTGTTCATCGGCAATCTCGTTTCATTGATGGAAGCCGCCGACCGCCGCGCGGCCCTTGCGGAACACTCGGCGATGCTGATCGGTATGGTGGCGCTGATACTCCTCGTGCGTCCGCTGGTGATGCTGGCCGACAATGCGATCCGTCAGAACGCGCTGATTCCCGGCGTCACCAGCCTGATCCGCTGGCAAAGCCACTGGCACGTCGTGCGGCAGAACCTGCCGTTCTTCCAGAACGACTTCGCCGGTCGCATCGCCCAACGCGTGATGCAGACCGCCAACGCGTTGCGCGAGAGCGTGATGTCGAGCATACGCGCGGTCTTTTACATCGCGGTCTACGGGGTCAGCGCGTTTGTGCTGATGGCCGTCTCGGACTGGCGCCTCGGGCTGCCCACGCTGCTGTGGTTCGCGGGGTATCTCCTGTTCCTGCGCCACTTCGTGCCGCGCATGCGCGATCTGGCGAAGACCAGTTCGGAAATGCGCTCGCTCGTCATGGCGCGGGTGGTCGACAGCTATACCAACATCCTGACCGTCAAGCTGTTCGCGCGGCTCGCCGACGAAGACGCCTATGTTCGCGAGGTGATCGACGAGCATCAGGACGCGATCGGCGCGCACATGCGGCTGATCTCGCATTTCATGTTCTGGCTGTCGGCGATGAACGCGGTGCTGCTCACCGGCACTGCGGCAATCGGCATCTGGCTCTGGGCGCAGGGCACGGTTAGCGCGGGCGTAGTGGCCACTGCGTTGCCGCTCGCCTGGCAGATCGCCAACGTCGCCGGCTGGGTAAGCTGGGAGGTCACCGGAATCTTCGAGAACATCGGCGCGGTGCAGGAAGGCATGCAGACCATCGCCGTCCCGCACAGCGGGGCCGACCGGCCTGGCGCGCGCAAGCTGGAAGTGTCGCGCGGCGAAATTCGGTTCGAAGATGTCAGCTTCAACTACGGCCGCGGCGACGCGGTTCCGGTGCTTGAGCATCTGAACTTCACCATACGCCCCGGCGAGCGCGTGGGGCTGGTGGGCCGCTCGGGCGCCGGCAAGTCCACGCTGGTGAACCTGCTGCTGCGCTTCTACGATCTGGAGCAGGGCCGCATCCGCATCGACGGGCAGGACATCGGCAACGTAACGCAGGAAAGCCTGCGTGCCGCGATCGGCATGGTGACGCAGGACACCTCGCTCTTGCACCGCTCGATCGCCTCCAACATCCGCTACGGCCGCCCCGGCGCGAGCGATGACGAGGTCTACGCCGCCGCGCGCAAAGCGCACGCGCACGACTTTATCGTCGGCCTCAGGGACTGGAAAGACCGCACCGGCTACGAAGCACACGTGGGCGAGCGCGGCGTGAAATTGTCCGGCGGGCAGCGCCAGCGCGTCGCGATCGCCCGGGTGGTGCTGAAAGATGCGCCCATCCTCGTGCTCGACGAAGCCACCTCGGCGCTCGACAGCGAAGTGGAGCTTGCGATACAGGAGCAGTTGCTCGGCCTGATGGAAGGCAAAACGGTCATCGCGATCGCGCACCGCCTGTCGACGATTGCGCGCATGGACCGCCTTATCGTGCTGGAACAGGGTCGCATCGTCGAAGAGGGCTCGCACGATGAATTGTTGCGTCTCAACGGGCACTACGCGCGACTGTGGCGTCACCAGTCGGGCGGGTTTCTCGCGCACGAAGTCGTGGCGACCGAAACCGCTACTGAACCGGTCGACGAACTGCCGCCCGACGAGAAGCACGTCGAACCCATGCCCGAATCCGGCACCGATGATGCGCCGGTGCCGGCGCGAGCGTGAATCCGAGTCGTCGCTGAACGGGATACTATTCGCAACCTGCCGCGAAAGGCTGTGTCCGCTCTTGCGCGAATTTCGGCCGCGGCACGATGATCTCTGCACGGCCGAAAGCCGGCGGCCAATGTCGCGTTATGCATTGGCAATCCTCATCCGCCGGATCCGCGCTGCCCGCTTTTGATATTAAGGTGCACGCACTCGAGACCCGCGTGAACCTAACCATCAACCAGTAGAATTTCGATTTGATCTGACAAGTGCGTGATTTATGTTACGGCAGGATCAATGGCGGGAATATACAATCCGCTGCGCTCGAATCGTATGGTGGCGTTTGTCGCCAGCATGGCTTTTCCGGCTCACGCGGCCGGATCCGCCCCAATTTCAATAAAAAGGAGTCAGTGGAAACGCCTACGTACAATCTAAACGTCAATGGAAAAACCGAAACCGTTACCGTCAGCGACGGCAGCATGCCGCTTTTGTGGGTATTGCGGGACCTCATTGGCCTTACCGGCACCAAATACGGTTGCGGCATAGAAGTGTGCGGCGCCTGCACTGTAATGATGAACGGGCAGCCGGAACACTCCTGCGTCGTTGACGTGTCGTCCGCGGTGGGCAAAAACATCACGACGATTGAAGGCCTTTCCGCCGATCGCAGTCA
>JAYWDM010000397.1:0-4309 GCA_043779885.1 Betaproteobacteria bacterium
GCGGCAAGCGCCGTTATGCCGACGGCCTCGAGCATTTCACCGGTCAGCCGTGAGCTCTCACCCGGTTCAACGCCGCTTAGCGCAAGAGGCAGCAGGACATTGCGCCATACCGTCAGGTGCGGCAGCAGGTGGAACGCCTGGAACACGAACCCCATGCGGTCGCGCCGCAACAGCGTGCGCGCCGTGTCGTCCAGCGTGGTGAGTTCCGTGCCTTCGAACGCAATGCTGCCGCCGTCCGGCAGGTCGAGGCCCGCAATCAGGTTGAGCAGCGTCGACTTGCCGACGCCGGATTCACCCATGACGGCGACGTATTCACCCGGCGCGACCTCCAGGTTGATGTCCTGCAGCATGAGGCGGCCGCGCGCGCCGCCGTACGATTTGCCGAGGTGACGAATGCTGAGCATCGATATTTATGCCACCGTCGACCAACCCGGACGCAGCAACCAGGCTGACCCGCGAGTGCGAACCCGGCTTGAATTTACTGTGATGCGGACACCCGGCCTGGATGGCGCAGCATCAACGAGCGAAATGTGCGAAGCGGTGGCTGCGGCGTGCCTCACGCCAGTTCGGCGCGCATGATCTTCGCGCCATCGACCATCGCTTTCATCTTGCCGAATGCAACTTCGCGCGGCAGATACTTCATGCCGCAATCGGGCGCAATGATCAGATTCTGCGCCGGCACATAGGGCAGCGCACGGCGAATGATAGCCGCCACCTGCGCCGGCGTTTCAACGTTCATATCGCCGAGATTGATCACGCCCAGCAGGATTATCTTGTGCGCGAGCGGCTCGAGCGCCGCGCAGTCGAGTTTCGGCTGCGCCGTCTCGACCGATATCTGGTTGCACGTGCAGTCGCGCAACTCCGCCAGAAACGAATAACCCGCGGGCTTGGCATGCTTCATTGCCGCGTAACCAAAGCAAATGTGCACAGCCGTCGTTCCTTTGACTCCCTCGAGCGCGCGGTTCAGCGCCTTGAGTCCGTACTGCTGCGCTTTTTCCGGGCGCGCCTGCAGGTAAGGCTCGTCGATCTGCACGACGTCGGCGCCGGCCGCAAACAGATCTTTGATCTCGGCGTTGACTGCTACGGCGTACGCCATCGCAGCGCTTTCTTCGTCAGGGTAATAATCGTTCTGTGCCTGTTGCGTCATGGTGAACGGCCCCGGCACGGTGATCTTGATCGGATGCCGGGTATGCGCGCGCAGAAACTTCACGTCCTCGACTTCAACCGGGTGCCGGCGGCTGATGGGCCCGACGATGCGCGGCACGGGATTTTGTTTCCCCGTGCGGTCCATCGCCACGCCGGGATGGTCGAGATCCACGCCGTCGAGCGCCGTCGCAAAGCGGTTCGAATAGCTTTCGCGCCGGATTTCTCCGTCGGTAATGATGTCGAGGCCGGCCTCCTCCTGTGCGCGAATGGCGATCAGTGTCGCATCGCGCTGCGCTTCGTCAAGATACGCCGGCGGAATTCGCCACAACTCCAGCGCGCGAACGCGCGGCGGCAGACGGGCCGAAAGCTTCTCGCGGTCGATCAGCCAATCCGGCTGTGGATAGCTGCCAACGAGGGTGGTTGGAAAGAGCACGGGCGATCCTCCTGCGCGGAATTGCTGCATCTTACCAAGAATCGGAAGCACGTGAACGGCTCACCCATCAGCGGCCGGCCGCGACGAAATGTCCCGAGCGCAAAGCCGCGAGCAGCGCCGCCTCGTCGATCGAAGTGAGGCTCGTTCAGGGTTTCCTTGCGTGCAACCAACGCGCGGTAGCTTCATTGCCGCTGCGCTGCGTCGTGCTAGTATGACTACGCCGGACTGTGAACGTGCGCGCCTGTCCGACGCAACGACGAGCGGGAAGGCGGCTGCGTACATTGCGCGAGACGCTTCCCGCTGCACCCGACCATTCCCGCAACAAAGGAAACCGGCCCATGCAAAACCTGAGATCGGGGTGCGTGCTTGCGATGCTGGCCATCGTCGTTCAGCCCGCTGCCGCCGCCGACGTGCGAAATTATCCCGCGAAGCCCGTGCGCATGATCGTGCCTTTTGCGCCGGGCGGCACCACGGACGTGATCGCCCGCATCATCGGCCAGAAGCTCACCGAGACGCTCGGGCAGCAAGTGGTCATCGACAACCGGCCGGGCGCAAACGGCAACCTCGGCACCGACCTGGCGGCGAAATCCGCGCCGGACGGTTACACGCTCGTGATGAGCTTCGACGGCACGCTGGCGATCAATCCAGTGGTGTACAAGAAACTGCCGTTCGATCCGCAAAAGGACCTGACTCCTATCGTCACCGTGGCGCAGGTGCCGCTGATCATCGTGGTGCAGCCGGCGTTGGGCGCAAACTCGATCAGGGAATTCATCGCGCTCGCGAAATCGACGCCGGGCCGCATCAACTACTCGTCGGCGGGCCACGGCAGCACCGGACATCTGACCGGGGAATTTCTCAAGATCCGCGCCGGCATCGACATGCCGCACATCGGCTACAAAGGCGGCGGCCAGGCGTTGACGGATCTGCTCGGTGGCCAGATCCAGATGCTGATCACCGCTTTGCCGACCGTCGACTCGTTCATCAGGCAAGGCAGGCTGAAAGCGCTGGCGTTCACTTCCGCGAAGCGGGTTCCCGGCCTGCCGGACGTGCCGACGCTGGCCGAAGCGGGGCTTGCGGGCTTCGATATCTCGTCGTGGTACGGAATACTCGCGCCCGCCGGGACGCCGCAAGACGTCATTCGCCGGCTGAACGCCGATATCGTAAAGATCCTTGGACAAAAAGACGTGCGCGATCGTTTCACGGCGCTCGGCACGGAACTGGTCGGCGACACTCCGGCGCAGTTCGCGAAAGCCATCAGGGAAGATACCGTGCGCTGGGCGCAGGTCGTGCAGGCCGCCAACATTAAATTCGAATAAGCCGCCCGCGCTACGATCGCCCTGCCGGCGACAAACCGGGTAATTCGATCAACCGCCTGCCAAGCATCCAAGGTTGACTGCGACTATCAGCCTTTGACGCACACGACCTGCTTGAGCGTATGCACGACTTCGACAAGGTCGGATTGCGCCGCCATCACCGCGTCGATGTCCTTGTAAGCCGCCGGCGTCTCGTCGATCACGCCCGCATCTTTGCGGCACTCCACGCCCTGCGTCGCCCTCGCGTGGTCATTCAGCGTAAAGCGTTTCTTCGCTTCCGTGCGCGACATCTTGCGGCCGGCGCCGTGCGAGCACGAATGAAAGCTGTCCGGATTGCCTTTTCCGCGCACGATGTACGAGCGGGCACCCATGCTGCCGGGAATGATGCCCAGGTCGCCCGCGCGCGCCCTGACAGCACCCTTGCGCGTCAGCCAGACGTTCTTCCCGAAGTGAAACTCGCGCTCGACGTAGTTGTGGTGGCAGTTAATCGCCTCGGTACGGTCGCGAAATGCGGGCAGGTGGCGATGCAGAACGATCAATATCCGCCGCATCATTTCGTCGCGATTTGCTCGCGCGTAGCCCTGCGCCCAGCCCACGGCATTTACGTAGTCATCGAAATGTGCGGTGCCTTCCGGCAGATAAGCAAGATCGCGGTCAGGCAAATTGACAAAGTGCGCGCGCATTTCTTCGCGGGCAAGCGCAATGAAATACATGCCGATTGCGTTGCCGATGCCACGGCTGCCTGAATGCAGCATGACCCACAGTTCGTCCGCCTCGTCGATACAGAGCTCGATAAAATGATTGCCGCCGCCGAGCGTGCCGAATTGCGACGCGATGATCTTGCCGGTCGACTCCTTGCGGCGCGTGAACGCTTTCGGATGCTTCGCTTCCAGCCACCCAAACGACTCGATCAATTGCGCTGCCGCCTTTTCGTTCTGCTGCGCCGGCGCGTGCTTCTCGAAGCCGGTCGGCACCGTATGCTCGATCTCGGAACGGATCCGCGCGAGGCTTACGGGCAAATGCTCGGCGCGCGCGCCGTCGAGACGTACCGCCATCATGCCGCAGCCGATGTCGACGCCGACCGCGGCCGGGATGATCGCGCCGTCAGTCGCGATTACGCTGCCCACGGTCGCGCCCATCCCCCAATGCACGTCCGGCATGGCCGCGACGTGACTGTAGATGAAAGGCAATGTGGACAGGTTAAAGAGTTGCTGGCGCGCCGCGTCTTCGACCGGCACCCCTTTGGTCCAGGCCTTGATGGGCCTGCCGCCCGGACTGTGCAAGACCTCGTAGTTCATTTGGGCTACCTGGCGCGGGGGCGGCATGCTGCGCCCGATGAATTGGCGGTGCAACGGTCCGTCAAGGGCGCATTACGCTTGGATGTGCAGCAAGTGTGGCCTTGACTGGCGGAGAGGGT
>JAYWDM010000398.1:0-4305 GCA_043779885.1 Betaproteobacteria bacterium
CCCCCCCTCGCCGCGTAGGAGCGAATGCAATGCATCGCTCAGCGCGGCGGGCGTCCGCGCAGCCTTGCAGCAGAGCGTAGCCCGGAAGGAGCGCAGTGCATTCCGGGGTTCCCGCGCCCCCAATAGCCACCTCCGGATTTTAGTGATTCATCCGGTCGACGCGTGCATGCCGCGCGCATTTACAACGCCAGACAACAGGGAGAGAACCAAGCATGGCCACCGCAGCACAGACACTGGCTGAATTCGCAACGCAGTTGCAATTCGACAGCATCCCGCCGAACGTTATCGAACGCGCGAAAGCCTGCGTCATCGACACCGTAGGCGCGTGCACCTATGGCAGCACCCTGCCATGGAGCAAAATTGTTATCGGTTACGCGGAGCAGTACGGCAAGGGCGGGCAGAGCACGATACTCGGCACGCAGAGCAAGGTGCATGCGCCGTTTGCCGCGCTTGCCAACGGCGCGCTGGCGCACGCGTTCGAAATGGATTGTCTCGTGCAGCCGAGCGCCGGAGTGCATCCGGGCGCATCGCTGACGGCGCCCGGGCTTGCGATCGCGCAGGAAATCGGCGCGAGCGGCAGGGACTTCATCACGGCGGTGGTTGCTGGCGGCGAGGTGATGCACCGCATAGGCGACGCGTCGAAGCAGTCGACCGAGCACATCGGTTTTCACGCGCCGGGCGTGACAGGCGCGTTCGGCGGCGCGGTCATTGCGGGGCGTCTGCTAAAACTGACGGCGGAGCAGATGACGAACGCGCTCGGCATCGCCGGTTCGCTGGGTTGCGGCCTTCTCGAGTTTTCCAAGTCGGGCGGCGGCGACGTGAAGCGGATGCATCTGGGGCGCGCGGCAGAGTCCGGCGTGCTGGCGGCCACGCTGGCGAAGAATGGCTTTACTGGGCCTGCGACGGTGCTTGAAGGAAAATTCGGCTACATGAACGTTTTCTGCCACGAGGGCGATGCCGCGCGCCTGACGGCCGGACTGGGGGACGCATGGAAGCTGCTGACGCTTACGCTCAAGCGTTATTCGTGCCACGTCACCGCGCACGTGCCGGTCACCGCAGCGCTCGAGATGAAGGAGAAACACAAGATTCAGGGCGACGACGTTGCTTCGATCAAAATTGAGGGCAGCGAGAAGATGTTCAGCCACCACAACATTCTCGAGCCGAACGACATGACGATGGCGCAGTACAGCACGCCGTTCAACGTGGCGCTGTCGTTTTACCGCAATCCGCGCGAGCCGGACTCGTTCTCCGAGGAGTCGCGCGTTGATGCGAAGATCCGCGCGCTGTGCCGCAATGTGAAAGTCGAAGTGCGCAAGGACCCGGTCAAGGACAATCCGCTTGCCAGCCGCGTCAGCGTCAGGCTGAAAGACGGCCGCGAGTTCACGCAGGACCTGCTGTACTTTCCAGGCATGCCGCAGCAGCCGCTGAACCACGACCAGTTGCGCGAGAAGTTCACCACCATCACCAAAGGCGTGTTCGGCGCGGGGGCGGAGAAGGTTTTTACGGAATTCAGCGCGGTGGAGACGGTTGCGAATATGCGCGGGTTGATTTAGCCGGGTTTGATTTCGTCAGCGCGGTAGGGTGGGCAACTTGTTGCCCACGCGGAAAATGCCGACGAATACCGCGGTAACTAAACAAGCAATTTCCGGCGTGTTCCTGCGACGAAAGCGTGATGCGGCGTAAAGGTGCGCCGTGGGCAACCAGTTGCCCACCCTACTCGACTGATTTAGCGGGGGCGGCGGAATTGCATGGGGCGGAAGGCGATCGGCGGCAGGCGATCGGCGGAAGGCGCTGCGCTTTTCCGCCCTACGGTATTACGGTACTGGCGCAATATTATGATCGAGCCATCAGACCAGCCCGCGCGCGACGAGTTCGGCCTTCGCATAGGCGTAAAACACCGGGGCGGCGATCACGCCGGGCAGCCCGAACGCGGCTTCCATCACGATCATGGCCAGCAGCAGTTCCCACGCCGCGGCGTTGATCTGGGACCCGACGATACGGGCGTTGATGAAATACTCGAGCTTGTGAATTACCATCAGGAACAGCAAAGAATACAGCGCCATGGGCACCGAGTAACTCAGGCTGATGACCACGATCACGGTGTTGGAAATCAGGTTGCCGATGATCGGCAGCAAGCCGGCCGCGAAGGTGAGCGCGATCATGGTTTTGGTAAGAGGCAGATGCACCCCCAGCGCCGGCAGTATCAGCGTCAGATAAATGGCGCTCAGTAAGGTGTTGAGAGCCGAGATGCGCACCTGCGCAAACACCACGCGGCGGAACGCTTCCGCGACCAGCCCCAGCGAGCGAATCACGGATTGCGCCAGAGGGCCCGCGTCGCGGGCGGGCCCCACCTCGCGCACGGCGACGAGCGCGCCGATTACCATGCCGATCAGCGCATACGCGAGCGCCCGGCCCATTTCGCTGCCCGCTTTCTTGACTTCGGCCGCGTGCTCGCGCAACCAGTTAACCGCTTCATCCTTCAGCGCGCTGCTGTCGACAGGCAACCAGTTCTGCACCCAGTCAGGCATCGTCGTGCGCGCGCCGTCGATGATCTCCGCCATTTTTTGCAGCAACGCCGCGACGCTGTTGCCTTCGCTGCGGAAAAAAGCGATCGCGCCGCCGATCAGCATGACCCCGAGCGCAAGCACGATGACGGTAAGCAATGCGACAACAACGAGTCTGCCGAGCGCCGGGCGGTCCCTGAGCCCGAATATGCGCGGCGCAAGCAGATGCACCAGCACGTACACGAGCAGGCCCGCGAACAGCGCCGGCAGCAGATGAAGCTCGATCACGAGGACCAGCGCCGCCACGGTCAAGGCCACCGCGGCAATATCCGGGCGTGATTTAAGCAACGAGTCCGCGTCCTGGTTCATGGGTACTCCGTTTATCTCGTTTGGGCGTCCTGATTTTCAGGACATGCCATCAGGTTGGTCCGCACGGACTGCCACTCCCGCTGGTCAGGCGGGACCGACCGGCGACGAGATGCGGACGCTGCTTCATTCCGGCTTGATGCCCACTTCACGCGCCAGCTTCCGCCACTTTTCAAGTTCGGCACGGACCAGGCGTTGAAATTCTTCGGGAGGACTGGCGCCGGGCTGGGTGCCGATTGCCGCCAGCCGCGACTTTACCTCCGCGACTTCCAGCGCCTTCACCGTTTCGCCATGGATCTTGCGGGCAATGGCGAGCGGCGTTTGTGCCGGTGCAAAAAAACCGTACCAGACGCCCATCTCGTATCCGGGCACGCCCGCTTCATCCAGTGTCGGCAGGCCCGGCAGAATTGCGGAACGCTGTTTGCTTGCGACCGCAAGGACTTTCGCCTTGCCCTGCTGCACGAATTGCAGCATCGCCGTGGGCGTGTCGAGATAGACCGTGATTTCGCCGCCGAGCAATGCGGCCGTCGCCGGCGCGCCGCCCTTGTAGGGGATGTGGTTCATCCGGATGCCGGCCATTGAATTGAGCATTTCGCCGGCGAAATGCGGCACGGTGCCGTTGCCGCCGGAGCCGAAGTTCAGCAGTCCCGGCTTCGACTTCGCATAAGCAATGAATTCTTTTACGTTGTTCGCGGGAACCGATGGATGCACAAACAGCATCATTGGCGCGGATGCGATCGACGTGAGCGGCTGAAAGTCCCGCAGCGCGTCGTAAGGCAGTTGCCGGTAGACGTTCGGCGATATGGTGAACGTGGTGCTGGTGATCAGCATGGTATATCCGTCCGGGCTCGACTTGGCGACTATGTCCGCGCCTATGGTGCCGCCGGCCCCTGCGCGATTATCGACGACGACCTGCTGCCCCATGCTGTCCGCCAGTTGGCGGCCGATCAGGCGGCCGATGATATCGTTGGGACTCGCCCCGGGTGGAAATGGCACCAGCAGGCGTATGGGTCGCGACGGATAGGCGGCGGCGTCCGGTTTCGACTGGGCGACGCTCAACGCGGGGTGCGCGCCCAGCAGCGCGACAAAGCAGGTCGCGAGAGCAGCGATGCGCAAAACTATTTTCATGGCGGTTTGTCCCATATGACTATCGTTTCCACGCACGTTGTTGCAGGGGTTTGTGCTGGTCGATGTGGCCATATCCCGGGCCGGTCCTGCGCGCGAACCCCGCTTTGCCATTACGTCGCCGGCCTGAAGATGAGGAAATACTGGTTGGGCAGAAACGCGTGTTCCTCCGCGAGCGCATAACCGGCGTTTTGCATTTCCGTTTTGACGCGAGCGGGTTCGACGCGCCCGCTTTTCGGCGGGCCGGTCGGCGCATCCATGCGAAAGTCGATGACGGCAATGCGGCCGCCGGGCTTGAGCGAGGCGCGCA
>JAYWDM010000399.1:0-4304 GCA_043779885.1 Betaproteobacteria bacterium
GGGACGCCGCGTTTCAGCGCGCGCCACGCGCAGCCCACCATGAACAGAAACCAGCCGGCGCAAATGCCCAGGCCAAAGGCCGGCACCGCGGCGGAAACCAGCCCGGCCTGCACCGCCGCCGCGGACGCGAACACGCCGCCCGCGAACGCGAACGCGACAAACAACCACGCTGGCGCGCGGCCGGTCAGACCCCACAGGGCGCGCGCGGCGGCATACATCACCGAACCGAAAAAAAGACTGTAGGCAAGCCACCCGAGAACACCAAAATTCAAGCCTATGTCGAGCATATCGGCATGCATGCGATCGTAGGTGTTGTACTGGCCATGGCCGACCGCGCGCATCAGCGGCGCCGTCATATGCGAAAAATAATGCACATAGGCCGACTCCGGCCCGTAACCCAGCAGTTTGTCGCCAAGCGGCGCGGCGATAAAGGTCTCGACGCCGGCTTCCCATATCGCGAGGCGCGCCCCTGCGCTGCGCGAAGCGAGTTGGGTTGCGACGCCTGCGTCGCGCCCGGGATTGATTATCAGGCGGCTGACCACCGGCGCCTCCTGCGCCCACTGCCGCGCGCCCGGCAGCGCATTGATTGCGATCAACGATGCCGCGATGAACGCCACGATGACCGCCGCGAACACGAAAAAGCGTCGCGCGCGCGCACGCCCGGCGAGGCAGCATGCGAGCATCAGCATGCCGAGCGCTGCGGCCAGCAGCGGTCCGCGCGATTGCGTGACCAGCAAACCGCACGCTTGCAGCGCCGCCACCACCAGCCAAAGCGCGAATTCGGGCAACGCGCGGCGCGCCTGCCAGCAACGCGCGGCAACTATGGGCAGCAGGATGCCAAGATAAGCGCCGAGAAATACCGGATTGCCCATGGTTGCGCCGGGCCGCGTCACATCGCGAACACCAATCGGGTAAATATCCAGGTCCATGCGTTGTTGCAAAGCATAGATCACAGGAATCACGCTTACCAGGAGCAGCACGTCGAGCAATCCCGCGATGCGGTCCGTACGCCGCGCCCATCCCAGCACGGCAAAGAAAAAAGCTCCGTAGACGCCCCATGCGAGCAGTCCCTCGCGGCGGTAATAACCGCCGAAAATTGCGACTTCGGGATTCTCCGCCAACGCGCTGGCGATGACCGCCAACAACAGGAAAACGACGAGCGAGCCTGCCGCGATCTTGGTGCCCGCACCCAGCCGCATCAGCCACTTCCAGCCACCGGCCAGCAGGATCGACCCGAGCGCGAGCACGGCGAGAGGCTCGGCCACGGATTGCTTCGCAATCTCGAATCCCCTGTCCATCATGTTGCTCATCAATAGCGGGACGGCGGCAACGATCGCGACCACGCACGCCCCGGCAAGATGCAGCCAGAATGTTCGCCGCAAGAAGATGCTCAACGCTTGTCTGCCGGATCCGCCGGCCGCTGATGACGCTTGCGCAGCACCCACCAGCGCGGCGCGCGGAATCTCACGATGCGCGCGTAGGCATAAATGTAGGCGGCAGTGAAAAGTGCGCTGCCGATTTGCAATGCCGGGGTGGCGTGCCAGAAAACCACCGCCGGCGCCACGCCGATCGACGTCAGTACCCACAGATAAGGTGAGGTGAGTGAATTGCGCTGGGTGCGGTGCGCCGGCAGATCGGTGCCCACCAGCCAGCGCACGAGGCGCTTGTAGATCAAATGGTGCAAATGCGCGAGGTCAGGCAGTCCCGGGTGATAGCGGCGCACGATACCGCGCCGATAGATCGAAAACACCAGCTCGCACACGGGGTACGCGCACAAAAGCACCGGAAACCACGCCGATACCGCCGGGTTGCGCCCGACCAGCAGCACCAGCAGTACGCCGATCCAGAACCCCAGAAAATACGCGCCGCCGTCGCCCAGATAGATGAGTCCGCGCGGAAAATTGAGCACCATGAACCCGCCGATCGCACCCACCGCGGTCAGCGCCGCGGCCAACACGGCAATATCGCCGACCTTGAACGCGACATAAGCGATCCCCAGCAGGATCAGCGCGGCGACACCGCCGGCCAGTCCATTGAAACCGTCGATTATGTTGAACGCGTTGGTGAGGCCCGCAACCAGCAGACAGGTGAACAGCACCGAAACCACCGGCAAGGCGATTACCGTATCGAGCGCGTGCACATCCAGCCGCACCACCCACGCGCCGAGCAGCCAGCCGGCGAGCGCGGCAGAAACAAGCGCGGCGGCAAGCCGCACCCGTTTCTTCACCTGCTGCGTGAAATCTTCAATCAATCCCGCCGCAAAAACGGGCGCCGCGCTCGCCAGCAGCATGAGCCCCGTGCGTGCGCTGGTCATCGCGTAGGGCGCATCGTCGAACAGCCGCGCAAGCAGGCTCGCGAGCAGCCCTGCAACAACGCCTATGCCGCCCGCGCGGCCGAGGCCACGCGTGGTTGACTCGCGCGCGGGCGACCGCGCGACGCGCACGCGAATGACGAATAACGTCACTAAAAATGAAACGACCAGCGCCACGAAGATGTAGGTCATATCCTGCTACGCGCAGTTGCGCCTGTGCCCCTGCTCTCTTGGAAGGTTGCCGGAGCCACTTCCAACCGGGGCGGAGACAGTTCGGATCGAGAAGGTCGAATGATAAAGCGCATTGGGGGTGGAACGCGAGGCGGCTGCAATACTTCTGCCAGGTCCGGACGCGTCGGCAGGTTCGCGCGCAGCGGCCCGCGGATAGCGTTACGCCCTCCAGCAAGTAAACGCCCTCGACGCGCGCGACGATAGGCTATCATCGCCATGGACGCGAAATTCTTCGGGACAGGCATGAACGATCAAGCAGATATTCCAGGAACAATACGCAGACGCACGGCCGCAGAAATCCTGCCGCGGTTGCACTGGATTGATGTGGGGCGCAATGCTTCCGCATGTCCCGCAGTCGCTGCGGAGGGGGCCGCGTGTTAGGCCGGTTCACGGGCGTTCCGCGGCGGCGCGCCCCGCCGCCCCTCTGAGAAGCACGATGTCGAAGCCGCGGCTCAGCGTCATCGTCTCCGTCGATCACCGCGACGTGCTCGCCCGTTCGATCGCCGCGCTCGGCGCCCAGACGCTCCCACCCTCCGAGTTCGAAGTGTTGGTTGTCGACAGCCATCAGTTCCAGGACTGGGCGCCGCGGCTGCCGGAGCTCGTGGCCGCCACCGGGAAACCGTTGAACATTGCGCTGCACAAGATCGCCGGTGGCAGCCGCGCCCGCTCGAACAATATGGGAATCCGGCTGTCGGCGGCCGACGTAGTGCTGTTCGCGGCGGACGACTTCCTGATGCAGCCGGCGTCGATCGAGGCGCACGTGCGGTTTCACGAGACCCGCCCCGATTTTCGCGCCGTGGCGGTGGGACCGGGATTTTTCTCTCCCGAGCTTCGTCGCCACGCCTTCGCGCGATGGCTCGAGGACAGCGGTGAACTCCTGGGCGTGTCGTTCACCGCCGGCGAGGTCGCCGTTCCACCGTCCTTCTTCTATGTCGGCAACTGCTCCATCAAGCGCGCGCTGCTCGAGCAGGCCGGGATCTTCGACGAGGACTTTCCGTACGACGCATGGGAGGACTACGAGTTGGGCGTGCGGCTCGCGAAGCACGGAATGCACGCCATGTACGTGCCGGCGGCCGCCGCGATCCACGATCACGACTATTCGCTCGCCGAGCGACGGGTCTCGATGCGAAATGCCGGAGAATCCGCGGCGATCTTCGCGCGCAAGTATCCGGGGCCGCACGCGTGGCAGCACGAATGCCGCTACGCCCTTTGGCGCCTGGAATTGGCGGCGCAGTGGTGGTTAATCAAATCGCTGGTGCAGGGCGACAGTCAGGCGCGCGGACGCTATTATCATCTGACCCTGCAACGGAACTTTGTCGCGGCCTACCGCCGGCACGCCGGCGAGCCGCACGGCTGAGGCCGCGGACCTGCGCGAGACGGCCTGCGACCGCAGCACTTTGCACGGGCTCCGGGGGTCAGGGAACGTTAACGCGCAGCGGCCCGCGGCCGGCGTTATGCCCTTCACGCAGCAAACGCAATCGACGAGTTACGGCGAAACCGGCCAGTTCCTCGAAGGTTTTTACCTCGATCACGCTTTGCCCCGTGTCACGCAACAGGTCAGGTTTCGCAACCTTGATCCAGTCGTAACCGGCAGATTCGCAGATATGGAAATACAGGCGCTCGATGACGTGCGCGAGCGTGCCGTCCGTCTGCCCCTGCTCGGCCGGAAAATCGTCAGATGACAAACCAATGCGCAGTATCGGCAGCAGGGCCGCGGAGCGCGCCCAGAACATGGAGCCGGACGGAAAATCGATGGCGCCGT
>JAYWDM010000400.1:0-4303 GCA_043779885.1 Betaproteobacteria bacterium
CCGAACTTGGGCAGATACAGGTTGTAGCGCGTGCCAAGCACCGTCCCGCTGCCGCTTACGTTGAAGAGGCCCTGCAGGGTGCCGGAACTGACATCCGAATAGCCGGCAAAAAAATCGAGTGAACTGTTGTAGGCATAGAGCGGTATGCGGTAACCGCCACCGAAGATCGTCACCTTGTTCGGATTCTCCGGCGAAGTGATGTACTGCAGAGTCAGCGTATGGTCGCGATTGAAAACGTTCGAATGCTGCAGGGCGATGCCGGTACGGAAGCGGCCGGTCGCATCGGTGCCGCTGTTGTCGAAAGTGGCGACGAACTTGAGCGGCTTTTCGTCGGCGACCGTGACGACCGCATCGACTTCCTTATCGGTGGCGCCGGCCTTGAGCAGAACGGTCGTGCGTTTGGCCGGATGTTCGGCCAGCAATTGGAGATTGGTCGCCAGCAACCGCGAATTCGGCGTGGCGCCGGGTTTCAGTCCCGGCAGGCTCGCGCGCACGTTGCTCTCGTTGAAATACTGGTTGCCTTCAATGACGACCTTGCCAATGGCCGGCTCGATTACGCGCAGCCGCACCACGCCGCGCGTAATATCCTGCTCCGGCAACAATACCTGCACGACACCATATCCGCGCTCGATGTAGATTTGCTCCAGCGACTCAAGGGCGCGCTGAATGTCGGCAAAGTCCTTTTGCTGGCCCCGATAGGGCGCGATCGCGCCTTCAATTTCCGCGGGCGTGAGCAGCGTATTGCCGTCGATCTCGAAACGCGTAATGTCGAAGCGGGGTACCACGACTTCCACTGGCGGCACCTGCGCCAACACCAATCCGCACGACCCGATCAATGCAATGCCAACGGCCAGCGCAAGCTGAACAAAACGGAGTTGGCCGAGAATTCCCATCTGCTTTTTCTTCGTAAATTGGTAAACTAGAATCCGGTCTGCTTAGTTACGATACCGTAAAACTCTCTAATATTCAAACGTTTCTATATTTTAGTGTAGACTTTACGCGAGCACTGTGCCGTTCCTGCAACAACTGACTATGCTACCAGAATCGCAAAACGGCGCTGTCGTCCTGCTGACCGGCCTCCCGGGCGCCGGCAAAACGACGCTGGCGCGTGCGCTGGCGGAATGCGTCCGCCAATCGCACCAGCGCATGGTCACGCTGCTCGACGGCGACGAAGTACGGCGGTTGCTGTCGAGCGAACTGGGTTATTCCCGCGAGCACCGGCAGCTTAACGTGCTGCGCCATGCCTACATCGCGGCCGAACTTTGCCGCCATGGCGCATTCGTCCTTTGCGCACTGATCGCACCCTACGCCGCCGACCGCGCCGAAATGCGCAGAATGGTATCGGCGCACGGACGATTCATCGAAATTCACCTGTCCACTCCGCTCGCAGTGTGCGAGCAACGTGACCCTAAAGGCCTTTATGCGCGCGCACGCGCCGGCCAACTCGCGCACATGACCGGCGTGGATGACCCGTACGAACTGCCGCAACAGCCTGAACTCGCGATCGATACCAGCTCGCTGGACGTGCCCGACGCGGTGGACCGGGTCATTGCCTGCCTGCGCAGCGCAGGCGTCTTGAGCGGATGATTCCTGGCTCAATACTCTGCGGCTTGAATGCGGTTTTTCGAGGCGATAATCTCCTCGCAACGCGTCACGATATCCTGCAGTACGCGTGCGGAATCATAATCAGCGTATTGGTCGGCGAAATCCATCGCGCGCGCCCTGAATGAATCCTCTTTGAGCAGGCGCCGCAAAACACCCGCGGTATCGGGATGCGGCGAATCCGGGTTGATCATGAGACCCGCGCCCAGGCTCTCGACATTCGTGCTCATGAGAAACTGTTCAAGGTGCAGCGGCAGCAGAAGCAACGGGCAGCCCGCGCGCAAAAATGCCACCGTGGTGGCGAGCCCCCCATGACAAACGGCAACATCGCACTGCCGGGCCACCGCACTGAGCGGCAGCGACCGGCGGCTGAAAACCAGCCGTGGGGAGCGGAATTTATCCAGCGCGGCCGGCGCCATCCCGGGCGCGAAAATTATCGCGCGGACGTCCAGCGCGTTCACGGCACTCAGGATTGCGCCCAAGTCGCGGTAATCGCCGTGCAGGTACGCGAATATTTTTTTTCCGCTCCCCGCCGGCCACGCCGGCGCCGCGTCTGCGCCCTCCCCCGAGACGACGCCGAGATACCGGCCTCCCCGGCGCCTGCGATAGTGATCGAGTTCGCGGAAAGTCATCAGAAAATCGGCATCGGTCGCCAGCAGTTCAGCCAGCGTGGCCAGCGGCGCCACATGCAGGGCCGACAATACCTGATTGACACAGGCAAGCACTTTGTCTTCGCTTGCCGCCAGTTGAGCGGCGGGAATATCCAGCCATGGGCGCATGTTCGGCAGTGGAGAGTCCCGCGGCGGCAGATAAAATCCCGAGCCGTAAGTCGCGCGGGGAAGTGCTGCCGAGCGCGCGGCCAGCAATGCAGTTGGCGCATGCTCGGCAACGATCAGATCGGGATTCACGAGCGCGAACAGTCCCTGCCACGCCCTGACCAGGCCACTCAGCCCGCCGCTATCGGTATAGCCAAACGCCGCGAGTATTTCCGCATAACTTCGCGGCGGTTCGTGTTTATCGGCGCGCTTGTGCCATACCGGCGCCTGCAACACGCGAAACGTGTCCAGGCCCGCGATGCTGCCGACTCCCGCAACGTCCTTGACCGCCAGCGTGACCTCATGACCGCGCGCGCGCAGAGCCTGCGCGAGCGGCGCCAGACCGCCGAGGTGGCCGATATTACTGCCGAGCTCCCACGCCAGCAGGACTCGGCTCATGGCGCACCCTCCGGCGGCTGGGCCAGATAACTCTGGCCGGTCAGATATTCAAGCGTTTGCATGACGAGCGCGGCGCTATCGTCGCGGCTTGAATCGGCGACGATCTCCGGATGCACCGGCGCCTCATAATGCCCGGCAATGCTGGCTACCGCACCCAGAGAGCCTGCCTTGAGGAGCGCGTAGATTCCTTTGGCGTCACGCCTTTCGCACACATCGACCGGCGCGGACAGGTAAACCTCGACGAAGCCGCCGTACGCTTCCACCCGGCGTCGCGCCGCATCACGCGCTGCGGCATAGGGCGCGACCAGCGCGATGACGGCGATGCCGCCGTGGCGGACGATTTCCGCGGCGATGAAGGCATGCCGCTCGACATTCCTGTGCTGATCCGCGTCGGTCCCGGCCAGATCGCTCGTGAGCAGCCGCCGCGAATAATCGCCGTCAAGCACGGTGACGGGGCGGCCAAAACCGCTTTCGATCGCCTCGGCAAGCGCATGGGCGAGCGAGCTTTTGCCCGCGCCGGACAAGCCGGTGAGCAATACCGCAAAGCCCCGCCCGCTGCCGCGCCCAGTGCGCAGGACGATGGAGGCGACCTCGGGCAACAATTCATCCGTATCGCCGCGACTGATCGTTGCAGCGCCGGCCGCAAAGTGCTCGCGCGGGGCACGCCGCAACGCGCTTTCGTGGGCCTCGCTAAAGCGGATACTCAGCTCCTGGCGCGCCTGCCCGATCAACTCGCCATCGACGTGCATGGCCCGCGGCGGGTGGCCGGTGGCGGGCGGCGCGACCGTACCCATGCCGTTCGCGCGATAGTGGTCAGCGCCGTAGTTCTGGCAGACGATCGCATGCAGGATTTCGTCCCGCATGCCGCACCATCGCGGCCATAACGCGACGCTGCAATAGCTCACGCCCCCCGCTGCGCGCAGGCGCGGCAGCAGCGCTTCGAGACAACGCGCGGTCACGCGCGCGTGCGGCGTCGCGGGCGGCGCCGCATACGGACTATGCATGAGCAGAAGATGGTCCGCGTTGCATGCGCGCAGCGCCTGCGCCAGTTCGTCAATTCCGGCGCGATCCGGCGGCTCGCAGGCGAACCACCCCATGCAGGCAGTGGCCGTGGCCAGTTCGGCGCGTTGCTGCACGGGCAATTTGCGAAAATTCGCCTGAAACCGGCGTGCCGGCAGGCGGATGCCGCGCAGCGTGCCGCTCAGGCAGTGCGGTGCGGTGCCGTGCAGCAAATGCCGCACGCCATCGTGCCGGACATCGTTGGTGCCGTACAGTATATTCACTTCGCGCGCGCGGTCGGGCTGCCATGATTCGCCGATTTTGAGCACCGCAACCGGGTAGAGTTCGGCGTCGAGCAGCAGCAGGCTGTCCGCATCGCCGATGGCGTCCAGCGTGCCGCGGTCCGTATCGAGCACGATGGGAAGCGGCCACAGCGTGCCGTCCGCCAGGCGCGCCGTCTGCAGCACCGCAAGATAATCGTCGCGGCC
>JAYWDM010000401.1:0-4298 GCA_043779885.1 Betaproteobacteria bacterium
CCCGGCGCTGTTATTGTTCGCGCCTGCGCTGGAATTCGCGCGCCGTCCAGACAAACCCCACCGGAGGAAGAATGAAATTCACAGCAGCCGCTGTCGCCCTGCTTGCTACTGCCGCGATGGCCACCACGGCTTCAGCCCAGCCGTGCCCCGACAGGAATCTCAACTACTATCAGGCGTTCCCGGCCGGCGGCGAATCCGACCTCTCGGCACGCCATCAGCAGCTCGTGCTGAAAAAGAAATGTCCGGGCATCGAGACCATCATTCAGTACAAGCCCGGCGCCGGCGGCGGCCTGATGTGGGGTCAAATGAACGGCCTGCCGGCCGACGGCTACACCATCGTGGGCATCAATCTGCCGCATATCGTGTTGCAGCCGCTTGAAGGTCAAGTACAGTACAAGACCGAGGACATCACGCCCACTTACTGGTTTCACTACACGCCGGACGCGATCGTCGTCGCCATCGACAGCCCCATCAAGACGTTCGCGGACCTGATCAAGATGGCGAAAGCGCAGCCGACCAAGCTCACGCTCGCGGGCTCGGGCACCAACTCGGCCAACCATGCCGCGCACGAAAAGCTCAACGTCGTGGCCGGCATCCAGACGACCTACGTGCCATTCAAGGGCACGGGCGATCTCACTACCGCCGTGATCGGCCAGCACGTAACCGGCGCGATGTCGTATTCGGCATTCGCGATCAATACGAAGACGAAAGTCCGCGCACTGGCGGTGGCGATGGACAAGCGTCATCCCCTGCTGCCCGACGTGCCGACCTTCAAGGAACTCGGCTTCGAATGGATCGACGGCGCTTACCGCGGCATCGGCATGCCGAAAGCCACGCCGCCCGAAGCGCGCAAACGCATGTCCGACCTGTGGGCAGCGCTCAATAACGACCCCGAAATGAAGGAACTCGCGTTCAAGAGCGGATTCGAACTGGTGAACGTCGGCGTCGACAAAATGGATGCGTTCATGAAAGAACGCACCAGGGCTTACACCGAAGTCGCGAAGCGGCTGGGGCTCACGAAGTAACGCGTAGAGTCAGGCCGATAACACCAAAGCCATCGCCACCGCACCGGGCAGCGCCTGCACCCAGAGTATCTTTCTGCTGGCCGTCACGGCGCCGAAGATTCCCGCAATGATGATGCACGCCAGAAAGAAAAGCTTGAGCGGACGGCCGCCATCGCCTGCCAGCATGCCCCACACGAGTCCCGCCGCGAGAAAGCCGTTATACAGGCCCTGGTTGGCAGCGAGCGACCTGGACGCCGCCGCGAACTCCGGCGTAAGCCCGAACGCTTTGCGGCCGAGCGGCTTGTCCCAGAAAACCATCTCCAGCACGAGAAAGTACACGTGCAGCAATGCCACCAGCGCTACCGCGATATTGGCAGCGATAGTCATATTGGAAAGGTCTGAAAAACCTTGATTCGTCGTTCCCGCGCAGGCGAGTCTGACGATGGCTCGAGGTTCTCAAGCGGGAACATACAAGCCCGGAAGGAGCGCAGCGCATTCCGGGAACACTCGCCCGCAATAATCCATCCCCCGGATTTCATTTCATTCATCCGGGCTACACGTGCTCGCGCTCATTTGAAGTTGGCGATTTTGCGCGCCGAACCGGTCAATTCGAGGATATGCATCCCGGTGCCGGCGCGATCGACGATGTAGATATATCCGCGATCGTCGACTTCCACATTGTTGGTCTGGATGGCGATCTTGCAGCGGCTCACGCCGTCGATCCTGACGCAGCGCCGCGCGGTGTTCTTGTTGATGGCGGGAATGTAGTAGGCGGCCTCGCGCGGTGTGAACGGGTCGCGGATGTCGACCACGCGCACCCCGGCATTGAACCACGAAATGAAAACCAGCCGCTGGTGATAGATCGGCGTCATGTTCTCGTGTGACGCGTGCGCGCCGAAGCGCCCGCCGCGCGTGCAGAAATCGCCCGGCTTCTCGGGCACGTAATAATTCGAAACGCTGAACGGCTTGGTCTCGTCGGTGATGTCGACCATGAACATCATGTGGTTGTCCTCATGGCATTCGTTCTGGGTCGACTCGTTCACCGCCAGGATAAAGTCGCGCCTGGCGGGTTTGCCGCTGCGGAAATCGCCGCTCTTGACGTGAAATTTTCCGAAGGCCGGCACGTCCATGCCGAGGATGGGCAACGTCGTATGCGCGCCCACGGTCGGATACATGTCGAGTCGGCTCACCTGCGGGTAGAGCAGGTTTTCCGGCGTCGGCGCGAACGGGTCACTCGCGGCGGGGTTGCCCTTGAGCAGTTTCTCGCGGTCGACGATCTGGATCACGCCGCCCAGCAGCGTGCCATAGCCGAAGTAAACGCGGTTGCCGAGCACGATCGGCCCGTGCGTGTCCTCCGGTACGTTGTCGCCCGCTGCGCCCGGCTGCTGGCCGACGAGCGCGAAGTTGCGGATGAACTTCGGCTGCGCCGGGTCGGACAGATCGTAAATCTTGGTCATGCGCTTGGTGCGCCATTTTTCGGGCCGTCCGTCGGACACGAGATAGGCAATGCCGGTATTGCACTCCCACCAGTTCTTGTGCGTGTCCTTGAGTCCCCTCACCACGGTCGTCAGCAGGCTGGGGCGCTCGGGATTGGTGACATCCCAGATTTCCTGCGAAGTGGTGCCGCCCGTGCGCAGCATATAGGTTTTACCGGGATCGGCTTTGGGCAGATCCTTGCCGTCGCACACGCGCACCATTTGCGCGCCGCCCTGCTCGCCCAGGCCCGGCTCGCCCGGAATGTGCGTCAGGTATCGGGGTTGCTTCGGATCGGTCACGTCGATCACCGAGGTGCCGTTGTCTTCGTTCTGCTTCGTCTGCGGGTTGTGCGGTTTCGGCACTTCCTGGGTGCCGCCGTGATGGCCGACATAGGCGATCCAGCGGTCGCCCTGGTGATGAATCACCGGCTGGTAGGCGCTGCGCGCCTGCAAGTCGTTGTAACCGACGAGCCGCATATTTTTCGCCGCGACCTTGCGCGACGCCGGCGCGATGGTCGGTTCCTCCGCCGCCCCTGTGGACCCGGCCGCGAGGCCGAGCGTGCACGCGGCAGCCGCCACGGCGGCGCAACGGTAGACAAACTCCTGAACGACTTGCATGTAACTCCCCCTTGATAAAAGATCCGGCGCTGCGCCGTTCCGGATGACGGCGCGCCTGCGGTATCCTCGCGGCGATGATTCTGGCATATTCCACCGCATTGAACCAGCGCGCAGTGCCGCGGCCCCGGGCGCGGCTGCCGGCATCAGGAATCCGCTTCGCATGAAAAGCATCGCCCTGTCTTTGCCCGGACGTACAGCTTGCGAGGCAATCGCCACAGTTGCCGCCAAAGTGAGGCGCTTGCTGATGTCCGCGCGAACGGCGGTGGCGGCGATACTTGGCGTACCGGCGACGGCATGGCCGCATGCGTTCGACGACCGCTACGACCTGCCCGTGCCCCTCGCGTACTTCGTCGCGGGCGCGGCGGCAGTGGTCGGTTTGTCGTTCGTCGTTATCGCCGTGTTCGTCCGTCGCGCGCCGCCGCTGACCACGGCGCAGGGTCTGGTCCTGTCGCTCGGACCGGTGCTGCCCGTACTGCGCGCGCTGTGCCGTGGCATTGCCCTCGTGCTGTTTACGCTGACCATGGTCGCCGGTTTGTTCGGCACCGGGGACCCGATGATGAATCTCGCACCAACGATGGTATGGATCATCGCGTGGGTCGGCCTGTCGCTGGCGGTCGCCTGCCTCGGCAATCTATGGCCTGCACTGGACCCGTGGCGCACGCTGTTCGCGATCCTCGATGCGGCGGCGCGGCGCCTGGGCCGGGCAAGCGGCATCGCGTTCAATTGCGCCTATCCGCCTGCCGTCGGCGCATGGCCTGCGGTGTTTCTACTGCTCGCGATCGCATGGTTCGAGGTGGTGTATCCGCAGGCGGCGGTGCCGTACCGGCTCGCATGGACGCTGCTTGGGTGGTCGGCGCTGACGCTCGCCGGCATGGTGTGCTTCGGTCGTGCCGCGTGGCAGCGCAATGCGGACGTATTCGCCGTCTATTTCGCGACGCTCGGCCGTTTTGCGCCGATCGCGGCAGGCAATGACGCGCGCTGCCTCGTATTGAGGCCGCCCGGGCGCGGACTCATCACGACGACCGCCGGCTCCAACGCGATGGTCTGCTTCGTAATCGCCATGCTCTCGACCGTACTGTTCGACGGCTTGCTCGGCGGACAGGCATGGTCATTGATCCAGGTCAGGCTCGCCCGCGCCGTACCGCTGCTCGTGGATGAAAATGGTTACCGCCTGGGCGCGTGCGGCCTTATCGGCGTGTGG
>JAYWDM010000402.1:0-4294 GCA_043779885.1 Betaproteobacteria bacterium
GTCGGACGAACCTGGAAACATTCATCGTCGCGTGCGCGAGTATCTCTGGCGCGGGCGGCCGCAGTCAATTGCCAATTTCATACCGGGCGCCGCTGAAAAGTGTCCGCTGGCGCGACCCGTATCCAGCCGGTCGATTCCTTAAGCGCCGCCGGCCGGACGCCGCCGGGCACCGGCCACGCAACTTTATAGGCGGCAGATTTTCGTGTATGAATAGTCGGGTGTGAGCATTGAGTCGAAGGCCGAAGATCGAAGAAAACGCAACGAGGAGAGAGCTATGACCGTGCACATCGGATACCTGCTGCCAACCCGCGAGTCGATCATGGAAGGCCGGCCGGAGGCCGCGCCGCTGCTGGGTCTTGCCGAGCGGGCGGAACAGCTCGGCTACGATTCTGTCTGGGTCGGCGATTCCCTGCTCGCGCGCCCGCGCCACGAGCCCATCACGCTGCTGGCCGGTGTCGCGGGAAGGACCCGGCGCGTAAAGCTCGGCACGGCCGTGCTGCTGCCGGCGCTGCGCAACCCGGTGCTGCTGGCCCATCAGGTCGCCACTCTCGACCAGGTCAGCGCGGGCCGGGTCATCCTCGGCCTCGGCATCGCCAGTGACGTTCCCAACATCCGCGCGGAGTTCCGCTCAGCCGGAGTGCCGTTCGACAAGCGCGTCGGGACGTTGATGGAAGGCATGCGGCTGTGCAAGGCGCTGTGGACCGGGAAGCCGGTGGACTGGGACGGCCGCTGGCACGTCGAGCAGGGCGTAATCGGCCCGACGCCGCACCAGCCTGGCGGCCCGCCAATCTGGGGCGGCGGGTCGGTACCCGCCGCGCTGGAGCGGGCGGGGCGGTATTTCGACGGCTGGTTTCCGACCGGCCCCGACGCGCAGCGCTGGGGCGAGCAGTGGCGCCAGGTGCAGGCCATCGCGCGCGAAGCGGGCCGCAAGCCGGAAACCCTGGACGCGGCCATCTACCTGACGCTTGCCATCGACGAAAACACGGACAAGGCGGACCAGCGCATCAACGATTTCCTGTTGGCCTATTACGGCCAGCGCCCCGACGTCCTGAGGAAGCGCCAGGCCTGCTTCGCGGGCTCGGCCACAGCGGCGGCAGAATGGCTTAACGGCTATGTGCGGGAGGGCGCCCGCTACCTCGTACTGCGCTTCGCCGGCGACCACGAGCGGCATCTGGAAACCATTGCGAGGCTGCGCGAGTCGCTCGCCCCATAAGACCGGGCACGCGGTCTCGCCGGCAGCGCGCATGCCGGCAAACCAGCTACCGCGGACGAGTGCCACTTGAATATTCGCAAGTCCGCAATTCTTGCGGCGATCTGGCATGATAAAAGTGCAGATTGATGGAGGGTGAATGCTGAAAAGGTTGATACGCTGTCTCGCGGCCCTGGGGATGGCGTGTGTCCTGACTGCATGTGCGGCATACCCGCCGGAGGTGGTCGACCATGCTTTCGGGTTCGATACCCGGCATGACGATCAGGACGCCGATGTTCTGGATTACCGGTATGGGGATTCGCGGCTGCCCGTTCGCGCACCGGAGGCGGCGGTCAGGGCAGGAAATACCTTCGCGTTTAACAGTGTGCAGGGTCCGCTGCTGCGCGGCGATTCGCTGTATGTGAAATGGCGCAACGGGGAAACGGGGCTGGTGTATGAAGACACGGTCGATCTGCGCGAGCGCATGCCCGCGAACATCGCGGATCACAAGATTTACTTCATGGTCAAAGGGCCGCAGTTGTACGTGTATTTGATCGCGCTGAAAGAACGCCGCCCGCCTGCCATGCCGCGCACCGGACCGGCACTTTACGACCACCTGAAAACGATTAGAATTTATCCGGACCAGCCCAAACCGTAGGTCATTTTTAATGAGGAGGTCGATATGACACGCTCATTGGTGTTGCACGACAACTTTTCGGATAGCCGGCGGCAGGTTCTGGAAACCGAGCTGGAGCAAGTGGAAAAAATCATCAAAGCCGCGCAGCCGGGGGCCGTGTCGACAAATAACCGCTTTGTGTACTTTGCCGCGTTCGACGGCAGCAATAACGATCTGGCGAACGACGGTAATGCGAAAAACACCAACGTGGCGCAATTGTGGACTCAATATATCTCGATTTTTGGCCGGACCCGGCCGAACATTGACGGCAACTATTTCCCCGGCCCCGGCGCCAAGGGAACGCTGACCGATTCTTCATGGCGTCACCCTGCGGTGACGCGGCAGGTCATACAAACAGCCGAAGATGCTTACCAGGACTTTGCCGTGAAAGCATCGTTCTGGCTGAAGACGAATCCCGGCGGTTCGGTCACCACCGTGCTGACCGCGTTCAGTCGCGGCGTCGCATCGGCGGCAATCTTCAGTCAGATGCTGTATGAAAGAGGCCTCATCGATACGAAAAGCGATGTCCGCAAAGTGCTGATCGCACCCGGGCAGGTATCGGTATCAGCGGGGATCATCTTCGATCCGGTGGCGACCGGCGTAAGCGGCAATCTGGCCTTTGCGCCCAACGTCAGCAATATCGTCAGCATCCGGGCCCAGGACGAATACCGGCAGCTCTTCAAGGCGGTGGATTATTCCGCGCAGTCGTGTGTCAGGTCGGTGCCCATGCTCGGGAATCACTGCGATATCGGGGGCAGTTACGAAAACGACGGCATCTCCGGGTTGACGCTGGAGGCCGCCACCACGTTTCTTGCCAACTCGGGACTCCCGATCGGTCCGCTTGCACCTTCCCGCAAGTTTGATGGCAGAGTGGAGTTCATAGACATTCATTCCGAGGACGCTGTCGAGGGCGGCGCGCCGGAATCCAAATGGAGCGTATATTCGCCCGGCCCGCAAATTGCATCGTTTCGCATTCACGACGACCTGCCGAGCCCGCGTCTGTCGGACCCGCACGTGATGGTGAAGCCCGCAACCGACCAGGTGACTGCGGACGGTTCTGCCGGCCAGACATTTCTTATGTATAACGGCACCACGGTCACGACGGCCAAACCGGCAGGCGCCGGAACCGGAAAGCGATAGGCGTGTGAGGGGACAATGAACGATCGCGGCAAATTGCCCATTATCGTGTTGGCTGCGTTGACCATGACCGTGGCCGACGCTGCGGAGTATCCAACGAAGCCCATCCGCATGATCGTGCCATTCCCGGCGGGCGGCACTTCGGACATCCTCACGCGCCTGATCGGCGCCAAGCTCAGCGAAGCGTGGGGGCAACAAATCATCGCCGACAACCGTACCGGCGCCAACGGCAACATCGGCGTGGAAATCGTGGTGCGTTCGCCGCCGGACGGCTACACCATGGTGCTGATGGACATCGGCAATTTGTCGATCAGCCCGAGCATGTATCTCAAGCTGCCGTTCGACATTATTCGCGATCTTGCGCCAGTGACGACGGTCACGTATTCGCCGTATCTGTTGACGCTGCATCCCAGCGTGCCCGCAAAAAATGTCGCGGAGTTGATTGCGCTGGCGAAGGCCAGCCCCGGCAGGCTGAATTTTCCGGTGGGACTGGGCAGCAACATTCATCTCAGCGGACTCGCGCTGCAACAGCGCACGGGCGCGAAGTGGACGTACATACCGACCAAGGGCGGCATGAGTTCGATTCTGTCAGTGATGACGGGTGAGAGTGATTTTCTTTTCATGGGTGTGATCCAGACCTGGCCGCATGTTAAAAGCGGCAGGTTGAAATTGATCGCCATTTCAAGCGAAGAACGCGATCCGCTGTTTCCCGAGGTGCCCACGGTCGCCGAGTCGCCCGGCCTCGAAGGCTACAGCGTCGGATCATGGCAGGGCATCCTCGGTCCCGCGCGCATGCCCGCCGAGATCGTGAACAAGACTTACAACGAAGTAAAGCGCATCATCGCGCTGCCGGAGATCCGCGAAAAACTGACGTCGCAAGGCTCGCGCCCGCAGGCGAAGACGCCGCAGGACATGGGCAACTGGCTGGCCAGCGAAAAAGAGCGGTGGGCGAAAGTGGTGAAGGAAAGCGGTTTCAAGATCGAGTAAGCATAGAGAAAGACCGAGCCCGCGCATTGCACGCGTTCGCGCGGGCGACAAGCCCGTCGCGGGTTGCAATCCGCTCCGGGCGAGGCGCCAGTCCCGCAAACGGATAGGGAGGAGAGGCATGATGACGATATGCATCAACCTCGCGGCGGTCATCGCGCTGGCCGGCGCATCCGGCGCACTGGCGCAGGTTGATACCTACCCGCATAAACCCATACGCTGGGTCATCCCGTTCGCGCCGGGCGGCGGCACCGATATGGTCGCGCGCCCGATCGCGGGCAAACTCACCGAACGTCTGGGGCAGCAGA
>JAYWDM010000403.1:0-11810 GCA_043779885.1 Betaproteobacteria bacterium
GCCTCGTCGCGCATCTTTTGCGCTTCGTCGCGCGACTTCTCGGCGACCGCGGTTTCCTTGCTGGCCGCCTCGCGGATCAGCTTTTCGGCGGTTGCGCTGATTTCCATCGTGGCCTGCGCTTTGCGCTCGGCTTCCTCGCGCGCTTTGCGTTCGGCGTCGATGCGGGCCTGGAGTTCCGCCTGCGCCTTGCGTTCAGACTCTTCGCGGACCGCCGCGAGCTTGGCGGCCTCCGCCTCGTACGTTTTGCGCTCGGCCTCGATGCGGGTTTCAACCTCGGCACGGGCGCGGCGTTCGGCATCTTCGCGCGCCGTGAGCATCGCGGCTTCATGCGACTCGCGCTCCGCCGCCATGCGGGCTTCGGACTCGGCGCGCGCCTTGCGCTCGGCCTCCAGCTCCTCGCGCGACTTTTCGCTCGCCTTGGCGCGTAACGCGGCTTCCGCGCGCGCTTTACGGATTTCCTCTTCGCTCGCGGCCAGTTCCGCCGCCGCCCTGACTTCGGCTTCGGCGCGTGCTTTGCGTTCGGCCGCGTACTCCTCGCGCGTCTTCGCTTCCGTCACGGCCCGCGCTTCGGCCTCTTCGCGCGCCTTGCGGATCTCGGCTTCGCGCGCCGCGATTTCCACGGCGGCCCGCGCTTCGGCCTCTTCGCGCGCCTTGCGTTCCACCGCGATGCGCGCCTCGGCTTCTTCGCGCGCCTTGCGCTCGGCTTCCTCGCGCGAGTGTGCGTCTTCACGCGCCTGCTTGATATTTTCCTCGAGTACCCTGAATTCGGCGCGCGTCTTCGCGGTGGCCTCCTCACGCGCGATCTGCAATTCGGCCTCGTGCTGCAGTTTCTCCGCTTGTTCCCGGGCGCGAGCGTCAGCTTCGTGCTGCGCCTTGACTTCGGCGCGCGCGCGCGCCTCCGCTTCCGATTTCATGCGTGCTTCGGCTTCCGCGAGCGCGCGCGCCGCCTGCTCAGCCCTGGCGACCGCTTCCTGACGCGCCGTTTCAGCCGCACGCGCGACCGCTTCCGCCTCGCCTCTGATTTTTTCCTCGAACTGTCCCATGGTGCGCGATTCGGCCGCCCTACGCGCCGCGATCTCGGCTTGCACCCGCTCCTCGGCTTCCGTTTTGGCGGCAGCGGCGGCCGCCACCATCTCCTGCGCCTGCGCGATCGCGTCTTCGGCGGCTTTGGCGCGCGCTTCGGCTTCCACCCGCGCCGTCGACTCGGCCTGCGCGCGGATTTGTGCTTCGGATTCCGCGCGCGCGCGCGCTTCGCTCTCGCTCTTGGCGCGCTCCTCCGCCTGCTTGAGTGCCTGTTCCATGGCGCGCATCTTGGCTTCGAGGGCAAGGCGTGCGCGGGCTTCCGCCTGCGCGCGCGCATGCGCTTCAGCCTCGGCGCGTGCCCGTGCCTCGGCTTCGATACGCGCGCTCGCTTCGGCCTTCGCTTTGGCCTGGGCTTCCAGGTTGGCTTTGGCTTCCGCGGCGGCACGTGCCTTGGCTTCGGCGTCCGCCTTGGCTTTGGCAGCCATCGCAACGCGCACGCGCGCTTCAGCGTCGGCTTTTTCCTTGCCGCCGGTCGCTGCGTCGACTTCGCCCTGCGCCTTGGCGCTGGCCTGCGCTGCGGCGCGCGCCTGCTCTTCCGCTTTCAGCTTGGCGGCGGCTTCCTGTCTGGCATTTGCTTCGGCAGCGGCGCGTGCGCGCGCTTCGACTTCCTGGCGCGCTTTGGCCTCGGCCGCCGCGCGCGCGGCCGCTTCAGCGCGCGCTTTGGCTTCGGCTTCCGCTTTGCCGCGCTGCGCAACTTCGGTGTTCAGCTCGGCGACTTTCGTGGGCGAGGTGAAATCGAGATCGAGGTCAAAGTCGCCCGCCGTGCTGGCCGCCTGGGAGGGGTCGACATGGACCCGGATATAACCGTCCGCCAGCAGTTTTTCGACGGCAGCGTTGACGCCGGCTTCCGCAATCCCCGCTTTCTTCGGCAGTTCCGCAAGCGTGGCCTTGTTGTCGACGGAGAGAAATACCAGGCCAAGCTCGCGCGGCAGGCGGATGGTTTTGTTCTTGACCTCGAGTACGCCTTTGGCGGTCTTGGCAAATATCGTTTGTGGGTGCATTGATTTAAACCGTAGCGGTTGATTTAACCTGACGGAGGCAACAATAACGCCCCTTGTTGTCGTTTCCCGGCCGGAGTAACCGTGCGGCCGTAATTCACGCCGTTTGCATTGCGCGGCGCCCGTAAAACGCGGCTCCGCAAAACGTCTCCCTCTCCCTTCGCATGGATTTTATTTACTGATCCCGCACCTGCATTATAGTTTAATACTTCGCAGGGTCGATGCCGTGAGCGGATTTTTTGTGCGCTGGGCGGAAGGGCGTGCGACAGCGGCGCAGCGATTGCAATGTCACCAATAGCGTCGGGACTGCGGACACGTCGATCACGGCCGCGGAAGTGCGCCGCAATTGCCTTGATTTGTATCGAAAAGCCGCGGCCGCAACGCCCGGCCTGCGTGCGCCGGTTGCGCGGCGCCAGCCGCGACGCGTGTCCGGTGCACGGTCACCGCAACGGCGGCTCATGCGATCATGCAACCGTCAGCATTATCTTGCCGGTGTGCGCGCTCGACTCCATCAGTGCGTGCGCCTTGGCCGCGTCGGCAAGTCCGAATGTCGCGCGCACGACCGGCTTGATTTTTCCGCTGCCGATGAGCGGCCAGACTTTTTCCTCCAGTTCCTGCGCGACCCGTGTTTTGAACGCCGCGGGACGGGTGCGCAGCGTCGAGCCCGTGTAACTCAGGCGCTTGAGCATCACCGGCATCAGGTTGATTTCGACTTTGGAACCTTGCGCAAACGCGAGCTGGATGATGCGTGCGTCGGGTGCCGCGGCCTTCAGATTGCGCTCGATGTTCGGCCCGCCGACGATGTCGAGGATCACGTTGGCGCCGCCTGCCTTGCGCACGACTTCCACGAAGTCTTCCTCGCGGTAATCGATCACCCGGTCCGCGCCCAGGTCAGTGCAGATCCCGCAGCGCCCGGCGGGACTGTCGGTGGCGATGACTTTGGCGCCAAATGCCTTGCCGAGCTGGATGGCGGTCGTGCCGATACCGCCAGCACCGCCATGGACGAGTAAGGTTTCGCCCGCCGCGAGACGCGCGCCGATGAACACATTGCTCCACACGGTGAAGTAAGTTTCGGGCAGGCCAGCCGCTTCGAGCAATCCGACTCCCGGCGGGAGCGGAAGGCAGTGCTGCGCTTCGACCGCGCAGTACTCGGCATATCCGCCGCCATTGGTGAGTCCGGCGACCTGGTCGCCGACCGACCAGCGCGTCACCTTGTCGCCGACGGCAACGACTTCGCCCGCAACTTCGAGCCCGAGCAGATCGGTGGCGCCCGGTGGGGGCGGATAAAGGCCTTTGCGTTGCATCATGTCCGGACCGTTGACGCCCGCGGCAAAGACTTTTATCAGCACCTCTCCCGCGGCCGGTGCGGGCACCGGTCTTTGCGTAAGACGCAGGACCTCGGGTCCTCCCGGCGCGCTGATTTCAACTGCTTTCATTTGTTGCGGCAAGACATGGCTCATCGAATGCCCCTATGTTTTCTGTTCCCTGAAAATCCGGATGCGCTCTTTCAGGCCCGGCACGCTTGCCGATTGCGCCAGCGCCGCCATATCGGCCGCGCGCGTATCCGTTACGGTCTGCATGGTGAGCCGCGCCAGCACCGGCTGCGTCAAAGCGTCAGACGCCATGCGCGCTGCGTCCGTCAGCGCCGGCCACCCGGCTTGCGCGGCGACCTGCGATATGAAGCCGAGTTTCCGGCCCTCGTCGGCGTCGAAAGTCCGGCTGGTCGCCAGAACGTCGCGGGCCGCATCGGCGCCTATGCGGTGCGCAAGCCGGCGCGTGCCCAGCACGAGACCGAAGCGCAGGCCCGGCATGCGGAAAGTCGTGGCAGGCGCCGCAATGCGGTTGCTGCACGCGCAGACCATATCGGCGCCCGCGCCAAAATTCCTGCCGTGCGCCAGCGCGAGCGTGGCGAATGGCGCGTGATATAGCTGCTGCAGGAGATGTTCAATACGAATGAAGCGCAACACCAGATCGCCTTCGCTCGCTTCGAGGTAGCCGGTAAAATCGAAACCGGCGCAGAAATGATTGCCGTTGCCGTCGAGGATCGCGAGCCGCGTGCCGTCAGTGCCGGCATACTCGATCGCATTGATCAGCGCTTCGACGAGCGACGCCGAGAGCGCGTTTGCCTTGCCCGGCCGGTTGAGTGTCAGCCGCGTGACGTGCCCATCGTGGCTGCGCAGTAATTCGTTCTCCATCACCAGCGGCGAAATCAGGTGCCGAGCGTGGCGCGCACTTCGGCTGAGCGGTCCCAGAAGTTCGGCAGCGATGTCGCGGAATAACCCGACACGAACGGCGTGGGCGCGCCGGTCACCGCATCGAATACGTGGCGGCTTACCGCGCCGATATTGGCGCCGTAAACGTGGATGCTGATCGACGGCCGGTCGGCAAGCGCATTTTCAACTTTGTGCACGTCACCGACGGTCGGCGATACGCGGTCGATTTCGCCGGGCAGAATGCGGTGCGACGCGCCGGCCCTGAGCGCGCCGCCGACCGCCGTGTACTCGTGGCACATTTCCGCGCCGCGCAGCATGCCGATCATGCCCCATACGGTATGGTCGTGCACCGGCGTTTTCTGTCCCGGTCCCCAGACGAAGCTCACGACCGAAAATCGCTCGAGCGGATCGCAATGCAGCAGGTATTGCTGGTAATGCTCCGGATGCGGTTCGGCGCAGGAGTCGGGCAGCCAGTCATCGGTGCCGACGAGCGAGGCGAGCAGTTTGCCGCCGTGCTCGAAAAGCGCCGCCTCATCTTTGCCGCAGCGCTCGATCACGCGCGTGAAATCGCCGATGAATTGCCGGAAGCGCGTGTGATTTTTCATGGGCGAATCTCGATGCCGGGCGATGATCTGAAACGGGAAGCTATATACTAGCATGCCGTATCGACCGATTGCTCAGGCTGAAAAATGCCGTCACCACTGCGCCACCGGATTATTGACACGCATTTTCATATCATCGACAGCCGCTTTCCGCTGATGTCCAACCCGGGCTGTTTGCCGCCTGGGTCTGCCATGGACCTGGTCGCCGATGCGCCTGGGGACGCCCCGGTGAACAGGGTTTTCCACGCCAATACGGTGGCGTTTTACCGTCCGCGCCCGACCGTGTGAAGGTCAGGATCACGCCGCGCCGGGGTCCATTCCCTGCGACAGCGGAGCAAGGCCAGGTCGGGGGTAAAATGCGCGGGCAGCGTTTCGTCACAACGCTAAAGTAGTGCCATTCGGGCCGGCGTCATTAACGAGTGCGACAGCGGGGAAAATCATGAGCGCTTTCGAGAATGCCAGGAAATTCTTCAACGCATGTGAAGCACCGGAAGGTTGGGCTGGTTGTGAGCCTTACGTGGCAGAGGGCGCTTCGTTCGTGGCGCAAAGCGAACCCCTCGCTGCAATTGATACGGTGGAAGGCTATTGCGAGTGGATGGCGGCGTTCGTTCGTGTCACCGCTCCCGGCGCAACGTATGATCTGCATGCATCGAGCTATGACGAGAAAACCAGGACAGCGGTGTTCTTCGCCACCTACCATGCAAAGCACACCGGTGCAGGCGGCCCGGTACCGCCGACGCAGAAGGAAGCCCATTCGCACTATGTCTACATATTGACCATGAACGCGGACAACAAGGTCGCGCGCATGGTCAAAGTATGGAACGCGCCCTGGGCCATGAAACAACTGGGCTGGAGCTAGAATGCGACATTTCCCCCCTTTCAAGGGGAGAGCCGAGGTGGGCCACGTGATTGCGCGTAGCGGATTTCTCATCCTCCCCTTCAAGGCATAGGTATCTACACATCTGTGTGAAACCCCTTCCCCCTCGACGGGGGAAGGCGGGGATGGGGGTGAAAAAGTTGCATATGACCTTGGCTATCACACCTACCCCCATCCCAACCTTCCCCCGCAAGGGGGGAAGGGGCTGTGGAGTGGAGATGTGTAGATACCTATGGTAACGGGGGGAGGGAATTTTTCACCCTTCACCCTTCACCCTTCACCCTTCACCAGCCTTTTAGCGCACCACGTAACCCACATCTCGCGGAACGCGCGTTCGAGATTGCGCGCGCACTCGCGGCCGTCGGCATTGGGCGAGCGCGCCATCATGCCGCGCAGATCGGCGCGCAACTGCGCGAGTTGCGCCAGGTCGTGCGCAAGCTGCGCCGCGATTTCGACGTATTCGTCGCCGGTTTTTGCCACGAGTTGCGGCAACCCGACATTGTTGAGCATCGATACGTCGGCGCGCGAGGCATGCGTGGCGCCCTCCAGCACGACCACCGGCAGTCCCATCCACAATGAGAAACAGGTCGTCGTCGCCCCGTGATACGGAAAGGTGTCGAGCGCAATGTCCGCCTGCCGGAAAGCAGCCAGATAGTCATCGAACGTGAGCCGCGGCAGGAAATCAATTCGCTGCGGATCGATGCCGCTGAATAGCCCGCGCGCGTGCCGTTCGGCAGCCGCACCGCTCACCGCCAGCACCCGCAGTCGCGCACGCGGCACGCGTTCAAGAATGCGCGCCCACAGCGTGGCGATCGTCGGCGCGATCTTGAAAGCGCTATGGAACGTGCCGAACGTGACGTAACCATTCGCCACTGCCGGCAGGGGGCCGACGGCGGGCGTGCCGTCCGGCGGCCGCCACGCCATGTAAATGCCGGGCAGGCGCACGAGTGCTTCCGTATTCAGATGCTCGGTCGAACCCGGCGGATCGCAGTAGCGATCGGTAATGCGGTAATCCATGCTCGCCATGCCGGTCGTGCTGGGGAAGCCCAGCCAGTTGACCTGGACCGGGGCCGGCCTGCGCGCAAACGCGAGCAGCCGGTTGTTGGCGGTATGCCCGCTCAAATCGACGAGAATGTCGATGGCATCGTCACGGACGCATTGCGCGAGTTGCGCATGATCGAGAGCCAATGTGCAGCGCCAGTTCGCGCCGTGCTGCCTGAGACGTTCGGAATAGTCATCGGGGCGCGCGACGTCCGCGTACAGAAATATATCGAACTGGGCGCGATCATGATGCTCGATGACGGACTCCAGAAAAAAAGTCACCGCGTGCTTGTGGATGTAGGGCGAGACGAAGCCGATGCGCAACCGGCGCGCGGGGTCCGGGTCGTTGCGGTGCGGTGGCGCTGCGTCCTCCAGCGGGCGGGCGTGGCGCGCGGCCCATGCGCGGTGTTCGCGAAACACCTCGACCGGGTCCTGGCGGTCGGCGTAGCTCAACATGCGCAGCAGTTCGCTGTGCGCGGCGGAGTTGCCGGGTTGCAGTGCGAGCGATTCGCGGATGGTTGCGATGGCTTCCTCAACACGGCCCTGCTCGAACAAGACCGTGGCCAGCGTATGTTTGAGCGCGGCGTGGCGGGGATAGTCGCGCAGGAAGGCGCAACAGCATTCTTCCGCCTCGTCGTAGCGCGCGAGCGCTTTGAGCAGCGCGGCAAGCGTGTTCCACGCGTTGGCGTCGTCCGGCTTCAACATAACGGCGTTGCGATAACTTGCAATCGCGCCCTCGAGGTCGCCGGTCGCCGCCAGCACTTCGCCGAGATGCGCGTGGGCCCTGGCCGAAGGGGCGAGCGTCGCGGCGCGGCGCAAATGCCCGATTCCTTCCTGCGCCCGGCCCTGTGCGAGCAGCGCCGCGGCAAGCAGGTTCAATACGTCCGCATGATCGGGCTCGTGCGCCAGCGCCGCGCCACAGCGTGCGACCACATCCGCATGCGCACCCTGCTGCTGCAGCCGAAGAGTGGCTTCGATCCAGCGTGAGTCGATTTTTGCCACGACCGGCGGGGATGGCGCGATGGTAGAGGCGCGCGAACCGAGCAGGCGCTTTAAGAGGCTGCCGAGCATGTCGAAGCACCAGAATAAAAAAGCGTGGCAGCCGCAGATAAACGCAGATAAACGCAGATGTAAAAAATACCCGCGGCCCGCATGAATGAAGTGAAATCCGGGGATGGATTTTTGCGGGCGAGAGATCCCGGAATGCGCGGCGCTCCTTCCGGGCTACGTTTTGCCAACGATATTCTTGCCAGCCTGGCCGGATTTTGTACGTGTATTTCAGCCACAGGGCATCAGGTCCGGGATGGTTTAATCAGGATGGATTCGCGGTTGCCGAGGACGATGAAAGGAAGCTCGCGCTTCGCGCAGAACTCGTCCCACGCTCTTTTCGCGCCGGGACAGAAGATCGATCCATCGCAGATGATGACGCCGCCCGCATTCAGGCGCGGATAAAAGTAATCGAGCGCGGCGAGCGTCGGCTCATAGAGCGTGACATCCAGGTGTACGAATGCCCAGTCACGTTCGGGCAAAGTCGCGAACACTTGTGGAATCCACCCCGCGCAGATGCGGACATCCGGAAATTCGCCGAAAAATCCGCGCACCAGTTCGGGCGAAATGTCCGCTTTGGCGACGGGGAAAAACGCTTCGCGGCGGGCCGCGCCATCGGCGCCGCGCACCGCGATCAGGTCGTGTTCGCCGGACGCGCTGGTGCCGGCGAAGCTGTCGATCAGGTACAGGTCCGCGCCCCTGAAGTCAGGCTGGCGGCTGCGCCACGCATGCGCGAGCAGGAGCGCGGCAGCACCCCGGTAGGCGCCGCATTCCGCGCGCGCGCCGGGCACGTTCAGCGTCGCGAAAAAATACTGCACGAGGTCGCGGCGGGTTTGAAAGCGGTGGAAAACGTTGAACGGGGTAAGCGGCGTGCCGGTTTGCGCCAGGCAGCGTTCGTACACATCGACAAAGCTTTCGCCGCCGATGCTTACACCTTCGAACAGGATGCGCAGATGTTCCGCAACCGGCGCCGCGCCGTGCAGCCGGTTGAGCGCCTGCTCCGTCTCAAGCGGGTATTCGACCGGGTCGGCCGCGTGCGCCGGCTGGTTGGGCCTGAACGCGGCGCATAGTTTTTGCCACAGCATGGCGTTGACGCCGCGCGGCGCGTCAGGTCAGCGGCTGGTCGACATATTTCGCATACGCGGGCCGCGCCTGCAGCCGCTTGTAATAGACGGCAAGGCTGGGCAGGTTCTCGCGCTCCATATCCATGCCGAACCAGCGCTGGATCGATACGCCGACCGGAATATCGCCCATGGTGAAAGCGCTGCCGGTCACGAACTGGCGGGTGGCGAGATGCGCATCGAGGATGGTCATGCTGGCAGCCAGCCCTTTGCGCGCTGACTGCACGAGCGGCATGTCGCGTTTCCCGGGCGGCGTGCGCACGAGGTTCCAGAACACCGGCCGCAGGTTCGGCCACACGGTGGTCGAGCTCCAGTCCATCCAGCGGTCGGCGTCAGCGCGCGCTTTGGCGTCCGCCGGGCACACTGAACCCAGGCCGTGCTTGCGCGCGAGATAGCGCACGATCGCCTGTGACTCCCACAGGATGAATCCGTCGTCGTTTATCATCGGCACCAGCGCGTTGGGATTCATCACCTTGTACTCGGGCGTATTGTTGACGCCGAACTGCAGCCCCGCGTCGACGCGTTCGAACGGGAGGTTGAGTTCGCCGCAGCACCACAGCACTTTCTGCACGTTGATCGAATTGACACGGCCCCAGATTTTCAGCATTTGACTTAACTCCTCGTGTTATGCATGTATTGATTCGGCCCGGCAGCGCGTAGTCTAGCTTGCCTTGCTCCGCCCGGCAAAGCGCCGGCGCTCGTCTTCGTTCACTCCATCGCAAAAACCCAAAGGCAATATCAGCCGCTGAAAAACGCCGATGAACACCGATGAAAAGCCGAAACCACCCGTAGCCTGGATGGAATGAAATGAAATCCGGGGATGGGTTATTGCGGGCAAAGGATCCCGGATTCCGCTTTGCCTCATCCGGGCTTCGTTCACTTTTGGCAGGTGCATGCGCATGGTATCGCCGCATGCGACACCGATTGCCGCACAGAAGAGACGCTCGCGATCTAACTCACACATACAACCATGAACTTCTCCTCGCCGACTCGTTGGTCGGCAAGGTGGCTATTGAAGTGCGCTTTTAGTCGACCGAGCAGCGACAGGTTGGTGTCACCGACCAAAACAACAATGATCTTGTTCTTCCTTGGCTTTAGGCCTTCTACCTGACCAATGAGTCGATCGCATTCCGCTTTCTTTCGGAGCTTCCACTTCATCTCCAAGAACACCTCATCATCCACCTTGTATGCGATACGGATGTCGCATGTCGTCCCTTCGTGACGGTACTCGCGATCAACTTGCGCATCGTCAGGAAGAACTGCACGAAGATGTTTGGCGAGTGCGTTGCTGTACGCCAGTTCATTTCTCAAGGACGACGGGTGCCAGTCCTTCAGGAGGGCGACAATCGAAGGAACAATCCCGTTCTCGCCAATCTCGACTTTCGTTATTACCCTGGTCGCATCGGCGGGCGTTGTCACGTCGTCGTTGGAGGAGCGCGCCAACTCACTGCGAAAGGAGTCCTTGATTGCTGGGGGGATTCGCGCGTCGCTTGAGAGCAAATGTTGTATGGCGAGCCGTTTGAACGCGCCATAGCCGCCGTGCTTCCCTGCGAAAGTATGGCCGCTGTGCTCGGAGCGCCTTGTCACCTGCAAGAGTGTAGGAATTTTGCCAATCTCGATACTCGCTTGGAGGAAGTCGTTCGCCAGCTTTTCTAAGGGGATTTCAGCCTTGAATTCTGGAGACGGAGTCAGATCCGCGGCGGCGAGCGCATTGAGCCAAGTGCCCATGGTGCGCAGGATGCGGCTATACCCGAGCCTGGCGTGTGTTCTGAACTCCTTCCTCGTCACGTGGTTCTGGTGTAAGAGTTCGGCAACACGTTGAATCTCGCGCACGCAATCATCTCTCGTGAGCTGCTCCTGTATTGCAGCACGGGGGGTCGGTGACAAGCCGGCAGCCGCGAGAGCGGCATGCCAGCCGCCGAATCTCCTACCCACCGTTGACGCGCTGATAAGTGCGTTCCGGTTGAAGCTCTTGCTCGAGAGCGATGCCGCACCGAGGAGCTGAGCCACGCGCTGGACCTCTCTGATGCAATCCTCGTCGGTGTGTTCTTGCGGCGCGGGTCGCTCCGTTATTCTCAGCGCTCGCTCCAGTCCGGCGGCGCGACACGCATCTGTCCATCTGTCAAAGGGCTGAAAGATGACGGAGTGAGCTAGGCCGGAGCGCGTAACGAATTCATCCTCAGCGAGTCGCGTCACACCTAGATCACTCGCCACGGTTCGAAGCTCATCGAGGAGTTTCTCGCGCGAAATGGAATGGGCTTTCTTATGCATGAATGTGGCTGAAGGTCAGAGTCACAACTTGGAAACCGCTCGCGGATTGATTCTGCTACCTAAATTAGGTGAAAAGATAGGTGACGAATTAAATGTCAATTTGGTTGACGCACCAATCCACATCGAAAGTCCTATTCTGCGCCTGCCATCGTCATTGCTCAATGCCGATACACAGCGACAGATATGTTGTTATCGTCTGTGCTCTCTATGGCTAAAGATTTTCAGCACGCAGCAATCTTCTCCACCCACACCAACTCGCAAGCCCCCGCCCCCGTATCCTCGCGCGTGAGTGAGCTTTTCCAGCGCCAGCCGTCGGGCCCGCGCGCTTCGATGAGATAACCCGAGAATGTTATGTGCTGCCCGGGCTTGACCGAGTTGAGAACACGCTCGACGTCCGCGCTCGCCGGCACCATGTGCATATTGGCGCTATTGACTTCGATCTCGCGGCGCGGAATCGGAAAGTCGTCGGTGTGCCAGTGATAGAAGCGTTGGACTGGGTGATGCTCCTTTTGCGAGCACCGCGGGATTAGCCATCGGGCCCCAGCCGAGCGCCAGAT
>JAYWDM010000404.1:0-4291 GCA_043779885.1 Betaproteobacteria bacterium
CAGTGTAGAATGGCACTTACTTAAGGGTTGCGCGTGACTTCTGCCCGAGCATTCTTGCCCCCATCCTGTCCTTCCCCCGCTGTCGCAGGGGAAGGGACCGTAGTAAAAAGCTCCGCACTTTGGCTCCCTCCCTTGCGCATGAAATGCGCGGGGGAGGGCTGGGGTGGGGGCAAGGGCTTAAGTAAGTGCCATTTCACACTGACCCTATATACCTCCAGACAACCACTGCGATGCTTGCAGCGCTGCGATCAAAAGCGGCGACTGCGGAAGGGGATTACGATGATGCGCAATCACATATCCGAAAATTGCTTCTTACGTGCCATAGGCGCGGCGCCGGTGTCGCTGGTAAAAAATCGCGCAGGGTGTCAATCGCCACGTCACACGCTGCGCGATGGAAGACTGCGCATCTTCGCGCTCGCGGCGATGGTCTTCACGGCGAGCTTTTTTACGCGCCCGCTCCAGGCGCAGACCTACCCCGCCAAGCCGGTGCGCATCGTGGTCCCGATTGCGCCGGGCGGCGGCACCGACATTATTGCGCGCATGATCGCGCAAAAACTCAGCGAAGCAGTCGGGCAGCAATTCATCGTCGACAACCGCCCCGGCGCGGGCGGCATCATAGGCACTGAAGTCGTCGCCAAGGCCCCGCCCGACGGCTATGTGTTGCTGCTCACGCCAACCAGCCACACGATCAATCCCGCTATTTACGCAAAGCTGCCTTACGACACCGTGAAGGATTTCGCGCCGGTTTCACTGCTCGTCTCGGTGACGACCATATTTGTATCCCACCCTTCGCTGCCGGCGCGCACGGTCAAGGAAGTCGTCGCGCTCGCGAAAGGGCGGCCCGGTCAATTGAGCTTCGGCTCGGCGGGCAACGGCCATCTCTTTCACCTGACCGGCGAACTCTTCAAGACTGCCGCGAAGATCGACATGGTTCACGTCCCTTATAAAGGCGGCGCTCCCGCGATTGCCAGTCTGGTCGGCGGCGAGGTTTCGCTGTTGTTCGAAACCATGCTGGCCCTGCAGCCTTTCATCGAAGGCAAACGCGTGCGGCCGATTGCCGTCGCCAGCGCGCAACGCTCGCCGCTGTTGCCCGCCGTGCCGACTTTCGTCGAATCCGGCTACCCGTCCATCGTCGCCTCGAACTGGTATGCGCTATTCGCGCCGGCGGCAACGCCGCGCGCGGCGGTCACTCTGCTGAACACCGAACTCGGACGCGTGCTTGCCGCACCTGACATGCGCGAACGCCTGCGCGCGCAGGGCACCGAGGTCGTCACCGGCTCGCCGGAACAGTTGGCGGACTTCATCGGCAGTGAACTCGCCAAGTGGGGCCAGGCGGCCAAGGTGTCGGGCGCGCGCATCGACTGACGGTGTACACTATCTATTGAACATCGCATAACTGGGTGACAACCCATTTATGCCTATAAACTCCCTTCTCCCTCTGGGAGAAGGGCCGGGGGATAAGGGACTGAGCGTCATTCATTTATACAAAGCTCAGTAGTTCAAGGAGCAGCCCATGAGCGCCGTGATCAGGCCCAAGAGCGAGTACCACAAAATCACCAGCGAGCGCATGGAGAAGTTTCTGCGCACCCCGACGTGGAACCTGCGCCAGAAGCTCGCGCTCACCTGCCGCATTCTCGCCGACGAGGGCCACGAGTCCGCGCTCGCCGGGCAAATTACCGCGCGCGGCGAACAGCCGGGCACCTACTGGATGCTGAGCTTCGGACTTGGCTTCGACGAGGCGCAGGCCTCCAACATGGTGCTGGTGGACGACGATCTGAACCTGCTGGAAGGCGACGGCATGGTCAATCCGTCGAACCGCTTCCACCTGTGGATTTACCGTCACCGGCCTGAGGTCAATGCGATCATCCATACGCATCCGCCGTACTGCTCGGCGCTGTCGATAGTCGGCGAGGAGCTCGCAATCTCCCACATGGACACGTCGATGTTCTACGAAGACGTCGCGTTTCTGGCGGAATGGCCGGGCGTGCCGATCGGCGACGAAGAAGGCGAGATCATCACCAGGGCCATCGGCACCAAGCGCGCGATCCTGCTCGCGCATCACGGCCAGCTTGTCGCCTGCGGCAATATCGAAGAAGCCGCGGTGCTCGCGGTTTTCATCGAGCGCGCGGCGCGCATGCAGTTGTTGGCGCGCGCGATCGGGCCGATCATACCCATCAAGCCGGAACACGCGCGTGAAGCGCACGACTACCGCCTGAAGCCCAAGGCCGTCGGCGCGACTTTTCATTATTTTGCGCGGCGCGTGTTGCGCCAGGGAGAAGACGTGCTCGCGTAGCGGCGGCGTGAGTCTTGCTCGGGCATGCCGCGGTTGAGTACGATCCTTGGAATACGCGGTCTGTTCCCGATTGCGCGCTCCTGAGGGAAGGACCTGATGTTCGGCCGCAATAAGCTGCACTAAGCGTGGATCGTATCGGTGATGAGTCTTCGGCCGAAGCAAAGGCATTCTTCCGAAACTTCCAACGATTGTCCGATAGAGACCGAGATATCATTCGTCAGACAATGGATCGACTAAAGTTGCCCAAGAGTAAATAATGACGGTTGCATTGGACCTTGTTGAACTCGATGGCAAGGCAACGCCGGATGCAATCGTTGATGAAATTTTTCATCAAAACGCAAACATTCCTATTCCGGTTCCTTTAGAAGAACTGGCACGCCTTGCCGGCGTGGAGCAGATTCGAGCTCTCGAAAGCAGCGGTTTCGAAGGGATGCTCGTTGCGAACGTAGAAAAGACCAGAGCCGAGATTTTTTACAATCCAAATAGCAATCCTCAGCGCAAGCGCTTCACCGTCGGACACGAATTGGGTCATCTCCTGCTACCGCATCACCAGCAATCAACGTACGAGTGCAGCAAGGAAGACATGACGCGGTTTGAAAGATCCCCTAATCCGAGATCAGTTCAAGAAGCGGAGGCAAATCGTTTTTCGTCTGAACTTCTTATGCCTCGCTGGTACTTCAAAAAGAGGATGAAGGAGTTTGGCGAATTGGGACTTGAACACATCGACACGCTGCATACGGAATGCTGCACAAGCACCGAAGCTACCGCGCGTCGCTATGTTTCGCTATCCGAATATCCGTGTGCAGTCGTCTTTGCGAAGGATAAGTTGGTTCGCTATTTCGTGAAGAATGAGGAGTTATCTTTTTACCTCGACATCAAGCATGACCTACCCTTGCCGAAGGACTCGCCGAGTTGTCAGCCTGGCGCCGGCGTAGGCGATTGGCAGGAAGTAGATTCTTGGTTGTGGCTGCGCGAGGAAGAAGGTCGAACTCTGCCTTCAAAAATACTAGAACAAACGCTCTGGCAAGATCAAGGTTACAAGGTGATCCTTCTATTCTTGGAGGATGTTCCCGACGGGGACGATAACTAGCGCCACGTATTGGCTGAAAAACTGCCGGGTCAGGCTTGGTTAATTGCATAATTCCAAGTTAGCTAGCGGGGACTGTCCAGCCAGTCAACTATAGTCAATCCCGCAATCCGGGAAAACTCTCTTGTGTTGTTGGTTGCAAGCGTGACGCCCAGGCTCAAGGCGTGCGCCCCGATCATGATGTCCAGTGAGCCGATGGGCAGCCCTTTTTTATCGAGCGTTGCGCGAACCCGTCCGTAAACTCTGGCCACGTCGCGGTCGAAGTTTGCAATCTCCAATGGCAATACGAACTCGTCGAGGGCCGCCTGGTTTTTTTCCAAGTGCTGGCTCTTGGCAACCCCGAATTCCAATTCAGCGAGAGTTACCCATGAAATGCCGATGTCGCCGACCTTATAAGCTTTGAAACGCTTTAATACTTGCGGCGACTTTTTCCTGATGATGGCGATACAGGTATTGGTATCGAGCATGACCTTCATTCAAATACCGCCTCCCGCTTTTGCTGCGTGGGCTGATCCCGGTCGGCCATATAGTCCTTGGTGAACTTGTCCAGGCTGCCGATCAGCGAATCCCACGAATTGACGAGCGGAATCAGCACCACGGCACTGCCGGATTTCTTGATGAATACCTCATCGCCTTCGAAGCGAAACTCCTTGGGAAGCCGTACCGCCTGACTTTGCCCGTTCCGAAACAGTTTGGCCGTTTTCATTTTGGCCTCCGAAATAAGTATATGTTGAAAGTATATACTCTATTTTCGCCCGGTCAAGGCCAACGAAGCGAATAGGAAATTTAAACGCCTCTATTGACTTCCCGCGACTATATCGCCGGCCCGACAAGCGGTCAATCGCGCGGTGTTTGGTGAAAATTCCCCACTCTCGACAACCTTTCGAACCCTACATCGGCCCGAATCGCCT
>JAYWDM010000405.1:0-4267 GCA_043779885.1 Betaproteobacteria bacterium
CAGTTTCACCGTGCGCAGGTAGCGCTCGCGCCATGCGTCATCCTGAAACGCCAGCAGCAGTTTGCCGGCAGCGGAGCAGTACAACGGACGCGCCGAGCCCACGGCGGTCGTGTAGCGGATGGCTTGCGGGCTTTCCATACCCTCCACGTACGTGACCCTGGCGCTGTCCCGGTCGATCACCGCGAGAAACACGGTTTCCTGGCTGCGCGCGACCAGTTCCGCCATGAAGGGCCGCACCAGCTTGGGGAAGTTGCGCGTGGACAGAATATCGGATGCGAGGCGAAAGATGGCCGCCCCCAGGCGATAGACGCCTGCCTCGTGGATGAGATAGCCCCCGGCGACGAGCGGCCGCAACAGCATGAGCAGGCTGCTCTTGGGCGCGTCGAGCACGGCGCTGAGCCTCGCGAGCGTGAGGCCGCCGTCCGTTTTCGCGATCGCGTCGAAGAGCCCGAGCAGGCGCATCAGCGAGCGCGGGGAATTCACTTTCTGCGCCATGCAAACCTTCCGTTCAGGATCGTCGTCCATGCGCAAACAGCGGCGGCCCCGCGGTTGACACCCAAACGCGACGCGTTCATTATATAGAACGCCGTTCAGAAAGTTGAGTCCCCTGTCATTGTGCCGCGCTCCGCTTCGCGCCGGCACGCCCCCTCCCCGATCGAACTCCCGACCAGTCATGTCTTACACCTTGGATGACGACCAGCGGCAGGTGCAGGACCTGATACGGCGCGTCGCGCGCGAAAAAGTCGCGCCGCGCGCCGACGCAATCGACCGCAGCGCCGAATATCCGCAGGACATGTTCGACCTCCTGCAAGAGCTCGGCCTGTTCACGCTGCCCTTCCCCGCCGAATACGGCGGCGCCGGCAGCATGCTTTCAGCGTGTGTCGCGGTCGAGGAATTCGGACGTGTCTGCTACAACACCGCGTACCTGCTGGTCATGCAGTGGATCCCGTTCGGCGCCATTCTCGCCGGCGGCGACGCGGCGCAGCGCGCGCGTTTTCTCCCCGGTCTTGCCAGCGGCGAACTGCGTGCCGCGATCTCGACCACCGAACCGCAAAGCGGCTCGGACGTGAGCGGCATCAGGACCCGCGCCGACCGCGCGCCGGGCGGCTATCGCCTGCACGGCGCCAAGATCTGGTGCACCAACTCGCCCGTTGCCGATTTCGTGCTGGTAGCGGCAAAAACGGGCGCCGGCGCGTCCGTCGGCGGCATCAATCTGTTCATCGTCGAACCAGGCATGCGCGGCTTTCAGATCGGCCGCCCGGAAGACAAAATGGGCGCGCGCGGAATTCCATCGTGTCCGCTGTTCTTCGATGACGTTTTCGTGCCCGAGGAAAACCGCCTCGGCGCCGAGGGCAAAGGCTTCAAAATCGTGATGGAAGCATTCAACCAGAGCCGGCCCGTCATCGCCGCGCGCGGCGTCGGCCTGGCCCAGGGCGCGATCGATCATGCCGTCGGATTTATCCGCAATCGGACCGCGTTCGGCCAGACCATCAGCGATTTTCAGGGTGTGCGCTGGATGATCGCGGACATGGCGATGCAAACCGAGGCGGCGCGCCATCTCGTGTACCGGGCGGCGGCGCTCGTCGACGCAGGCGTCACCGGCAACGAACTGGCCGGCGCGGCAGCGATGGCCAAATGCTATGCGACCGACGTCGCCATGCGCGTCGCCACCGACGCCGTGCAGTTGTTTGGCGCCGCGGGCGTCTCCGCCGAATTCCCGATCGGCCGCTACTTCCGCGATGCCAAGGTCCTGCAGATCGTCGAGGGCACCAATCAGATCCAGCGCAACATCATCGCCACCAGCGTGCTCGGGCGCACGCCATCGCGCGTATAAACGCGCCGAACAGACTCTTCGCCGCCAAAGGAACCGCCAGCATGGAAACCGTGGGATTGGGCATCTATTTCGAAGAACTGCCGGTGGGCCGCCAGTTCAAGACCATAGGCCGCACCGTCACCGAGGCCGACATCGTGAACTTCGTCAACTGCACCGGCATGGTGGAGGTCCTGTTTACCAACGTGCACTTTCTGCAGAACGAGTCGGACATCAAAGGCCGGGTCGCGCCCGGCGCGCTCGTCTACAGCTTTGCCGAGGGCCTGCTGGTGCAGGCCACCATGCAGCACACCGGCTATGCGTTCCTCAACATGGAACTCAATATCGAGGGTCCCGTGTTTGCCGGCGACACCATACATGTCGAGTGCGAAGTCATCGAAGCGAGGCTCACGCGCAGCAAACCGGGACGCGGACTGGTGCGCACCCGCAACCGCGTAGTCAAGCAGGACGGCAAGGTCGCACTGATATACACGCCGTTACGCATGCTCAAATGCCGCGATCCGGGCGCCATGCTGTAATAGACCTGATAGACCTGATTGGACTTGCTGATCCAGCCCAATCTACTGATGCGGCTTTTTCCTGAGGTGCTTTCTGAAATCCGGCTTGCGTTTTTCCAGGAATGCATTGACGCCTTCGCGCGATTCGTCGGTCTCGTAATATAGTTTCAGCGCCTGAAACCCCAGGCTGCCGATGCCGCGTATCGACTCGGTGCTGGCGTTGAACGAGCTCTTCGCGATCGCCAGCGCGGTCGGGCTCTTGTCGATGATTTCGGCGCACCATTTGTCGATCTCGGCGTCGAGCTGGTCGTGTGCGACCACCGCGTTGCAGAGCCCCATCTGCAATGCCTGCGCGGCCGTGTAGCGCCGGCACAGATACCACATTTCGCGCGCCCGCTTTTCACCGACCACCTGCGCGAGATAGGCCGTGCCCCAGCCCGGGTCCACCGATCCCACCTTGGGTCCCACCTGCCCGAAGATCGCCTTGTCCGATGCGATGGTGAGATCGCAGATCGTCGCCAGCACATTGCCGCCGCCGATCGCATAGCCCTGCACCCGCGCGATAACGGGCTTGGGGACTTCCCGCATTACGCCGTGCAGTTGCTCGATAGGCAGGCCTATGGTGCCGCGCCCCTCGTAGTGCCCGTCATGCGCGGATTGGTCGCCGCCCGTGCAAAACGCCTTGTCGCCCGCGCCCGCCAGCACGATGACGCCGATGGCCTGGTCCCAGCCGGCATCGCTGAACGCATGGATCAGCTCCTCAACCGTCTGGCCGCGAAATGCGTTCATGACCTTGGGACGGTCTATCGTGATACGGGCGACGCCCGCCTGCTTGTCGAGAACGATGTCCTGATAGTTCATGGGCTGCCCCGCGTTATCCGTGCATGGTCAAACCACCGGAGACGCTGATCGTCTGCCCGGTGATGAAGTTCGCGTCATCGCTCGCCAGAAACGCAACGAGCCCCGGGTAATCGTCCGGCTGTCCCAGCCTGCCCATCGGGATTGCGCGCGTGAGGCCGTCGATGAGTTTCTTGCCGCCGTCGCCGCCGGCGAACGTCGCGAACAGCGGCGTATCCGTGGGACCCGGACATATGGTGTTGATCTGGATGTTGCTGCGCGCCAGTTCGCGCGCAAGCGTTTTGCCGAACGCGATGATGCCGCCCTTGCATGCCGAATAAACGGCCTCCCCCGATGATCCCACGCGGCCGGCATCCGAAGCGATATTGATCACCCGCCCGCTTTTGCGCGCGGCCATGCCCGGCAATACCGCGTGATGCAGGTTGAGCGGACCGTACAGATTGATGTCGATCACTTTCTTCCAGAATTCGGGCGTCGATTCAAGAAAAGGCATCGCCTGGTCCCAGCCCGCATTGTTGACCAGCACGGCGGTCGGCCCGCCGGCGAGTTCGAACTCCTGCACGGCGCGCACCACCGCCTGCCCGTCGGTGATATCGACGATGTGCGTCGATACGCTGCCCTGCGCGGCGATGATCTCGCGCGCCGTCTCCGCAGCGGCTTCCGCATTCATGTCGAAAATGCCGACGCGGCAGCCCTCCTGCGCGAGACGTTTCGCGATCGCGCGGCCGATGCCGCTGCCGGCGCCCGTAACGATTGCTGCTTTATCCTGCAAACCTCGCATCGGAACCCCGGGTGTATCCAGCGGATTGGAAAGTGTGGCGTGCTGCCGGTCATGATTCTAGCGAATATGACGCGGTCCGGCGCGCCATGAAGACAGGCGCCAACCGGGGCCCGGCAATTCAGCGCGGCCAGGGCGCGAACGCAGCATTACCGCCGCCCACGGCATTCAGGGCAATGAGGAAGGCCGCGGCGTTCCATGACTGGCCGCGCATGCCGCGCGGCGCCACGGTACGGCCGTGCAGCCACTCGTTGAACGACCAGCCGTCCAGCGCATTGACGCGCGCGAGCTTCGCGAGTTCGG
>JAYWDM010000406.1:0-11711 GCA_043779885.1 Betaproteobacteria bacterium
CCCATTACCCATTACCGTTACGCTCGGTGTTCAGGATGTTGCGTCCGTCTTCATCCGTGCGCTTTCTTCCTTTTGCTCCAGTACCGCCTGAATGAGGTAGCGCGGCCGGCTGCGCACCTGCTGGTAAATACGGCCGACGTACTCGCCCAGCAGACCGAGCCCGAACAGCACGAGCCCGGTGAGAAAAAAATTCAGAACATCGCGATCCCACAGTGCGAGCAAGCCCTCGCGCATCGTGCTTGCCGCAATCCAGCGCTGAATGATGATGCCGATGTAGACCAGCACCGAAACGACCGCCACGAACATGCCGAGCAACGAGAATACCTGCAGCGGCAGAATCGAAAATCCGGTCACCAGGTCGAAGTTGAGCCGGATCAGCTGGTAGAACGAATATTTCGATTCGCCCGCCGCGCGTTCCTCATGCGCAACCTCGATTTCGGCCGGGTTGCTGGCGTAGGTATAGGCGAGCGCCGGGATGAATGTGTTGATTTCGGTGCTGCTCGTGATTGCGTCGACGATGCGACGCTCGTAGGCGCGCAGCATGCAGCCCTGGTCGGTCATGCGTATTTTGGTAATGCGCTCGCGCATCCAGTTCATCCCGCGCGAGGCGAGGCGGCGCAAAGCGGGGTCGCGGCGCTTCCTGCGTATTGAGCCGACGTAATCGTGGCCGCGATCCATCGCCGCGAGCAGATTGGCGATTTCCTCCGGTGGATTTTGCAGATCCGCGTCGAGGGTCACGACGCGGCTGCCGCGGCAATGGTCAAACCCGGCCATGATGGCCATGTGCTGGCCGAAATTGGCGCTGAAGAGAATCACTCGCGTGACCTCGGGTCGCTCTTGAAACTGCGCGCGCAGCAGCGCTGCCGAACGGTCGCGGCTGCCGTCATTGACGAACACGACTTCGTAGCTGACTCCCAGTTTGTCGAGCGCCGGATAAAGGCGCGCGAACAGCAGGGGCAGCGTCTGCTCCTCGTTGTAAACCGGAATGATGACGGATAGTATCGGTGCAGTCATGCTCAGGAGTCCGCGCTCATGGTAACCGATGCATCGCAGTTGCGTGGAATCCGCGGGAAACTAGAACGGCGCGCATTATGAACGCGCCACCAGGCAGACACCGATGATGATGATGCCGATGCCGAGCAACCGCAGCGGCGTCACCGCTTCGCCGAACAGGTACCAGGCGGCCACCGCGTTGACCACATAGCCGACCGACAGCAGCGGATAGGCGATGCTGACTTCGACGCGCGACAGCGCCATGATCCACACGGCGACGCTGACCACATAGCAGGCGAGCCCGCCGGCGATATGCGGCTCAGTGGCGAGTTTCCAGCCGACCGGAACGATATTCGCGCTGGTGAATTCGAATACGCCGACGCTGTTGGTGCCCGCCTTGAGCAGCAGTTGAGCCCCGGCATTGAGCAGTACGCCGGTCATCAGCAGTGAAAAACTGATCGCGTTCATGGCTGGTTCTCCTTCATTGGGTGTCGCGCGGCAGGGTGCGTACGAACACGCGCTCGGTATCGCGCGCGATTAATTGCATCGGCAGGTGCGCCCGCTCCAGTTGCTCGAACATCTCCGGTCCCATCACAGCCAGAGCGTAAGCATGCTGGCGCCACAATCGCTCGAAAGCGGCGATGTCCGGCACCCACAGTTGCGGTTCCTGCGCGAGGCCGTACGCCATTTCGTCCTGATAGTCGACGAGCGTCACGGTGCGTTTGATATAAAACGGCAGTGTCTGCTCATAACCGCCGACGCTGTAAAACGGCGCGTCCGGTTTAAGGTAAGGCTTGAGCTTCTGCACCAGATGATACGTCGAGTGCGCCGGCGACAGGCCATCCTCGCTCGTTACCAGCAGTTGTGTCGCAGTGAGCCCGGTAAAAGCGCACACGACGACAGCGCGCCGGATATTGCCGCGCCAGCCGAAAAACATCGCGGCGGCAGTCCCCGCCAGCAACGTGACCGCGGCGGCGTAAAGCCATGGCATTTGAGCGCGATAGAGTTCAGCGGGAATGCCCGGCGATGCGAGTTTTACGGTGTATGGCACGGCGAGTAAACCTGCCAGCGCGAGGACCGCGACCGGCGCGAGGTGCCACGCCAGTGTCTGGCCGCCGATGGTTGCCAGGCGCAGCGCGATAAGCAACGCCAGGGCGGGAAATATCGGCAGGATGTAGGAGGGAAGCTTGGAGCCGGATACCGAGAAGAACACGAAAATGAAGCCCGCCCACAACAGCGAGAAAAGCGTGGGATCGAAGTCTGCGCCGGTGGTCAGGCGCTTAAACGCTGCACGCAGGGCGTCAAAGAGCGTCACCGCCCACGGCAGTATGCCGACGATCAGTATCGGGATGAAAAAATACCAGGGCTGCGAGCGCTGATGGATCGTCGAGGTGTAGCGCTGCAGATGTTCGTGAACAAAGAAAAACCATGCAAACTCCGGATTGGCGAGGGATACCGCGACAAACCAGGGTGCGGTAATGGCAAGAAACAGCAGCCCGCCCGTGAGCAGATGCAGCTTGCGCAGGATCGCGGCATCGCGCTTGACCAGCATGTAGAGCACGACCACTGCGCCGGGCAGCACGATGCCGATCAGTCCCTTGCTTAACACGGCGAACGCGCAACCGGCAGCTGCGACGTGCATCCAGCGCCGGTTGGTCCGGGCGTCAGCGCGCGGGTCGAGCGCCAGCAGTATGCCCGCCAGCGCCACGGTAAGGAAAAATGCGAGTCCCATGTCGAGGGTGAGAATATGCGCCATTCCGGCATACAGCACGCTGCTGGCAAGCACCATGGCGGTATACAGGCCGGTCCGCGTGCCGTGCAGGCGGGCGCCGACGTAAAACATCAACAATACGCCCAGCATCCCGGTTAATGCCGGCCACAGCCGCGCCGTCCATTGGTGTTCGCCGAACACGGTGTAGGCGGCGGCGGTAGCCCAGTACTGAAGTGGTGGTTTCTCGAAATACTTGATGCCGTTGAGCCGCGGCGTGACCCAGTCAGCGCTGTGCGCCATGTAGCGCGGGATTTCCGAGTAACGGCCTTCGTCGCTAAGCGATAACTTGCGGTATTCGAGATTGCCGCACCAGATCAGGACCGCGAGGAGCAGTAGCAGCCACCATCCGCGCTGCGCGGGTACGGTGGTGCTCGGTATCGTTGCCAAGGGAGGACTGCTCAAATGGGGAGGGATTATAGCATCCGCGCCGGCGCGGATGCGGGCGCAGTCAGCGGCCGCGAATGCCGCGCGCGACGGTGTTCAGGCATAGCGAGGCGAGGCGCTCAAACTCGCTGTCTTCATTCGCGGTGACGAGCAGCGGCGCGCCTCGCGCAAGATGCGGATAATGTTTGAGCGTCGAGCGCGTGTAAGCCGGATCGTAGTGCGTTTCAAGCAGTTCGCGTACCAGCGCATCCCAATCGTTGCCGCCGGCGAGCGACTTCCAGGCGGCTATCTGCCGCGGCCCGTAGTGCGCGACGAGGCAATCGAGCTGGGTGCCGAGCGCGGCCGCGTCCGCGACGAAATGGCTGTATTCGTCCTTGAGCATGGCGACGCGCAAGCCGGTTGGCGCTTCGAGCGTTACGCACGCGCTTTCCCACATGGCTGCGATCAGCGTCTGCGGCACGCGCAGATTGCCGATTTTCTTGCTTTCAGCCTCGACGAAGACGGGGCGCGCGAGGTCGAACCTGCGCAAGGCGGACCACACCAGGCTCTCGAACATTTTTTGCGCCGGTTGCGGTGCGTGCGGCAGGTCGCCGAGCACGGATCCGCGGTGCGCCGCCAGCGCTTCGAGGTCGAGCACCTGCGCGCCGCATCGCGCAAGCGCGCGCAGCAGACGGCTCTTGCCCGCACCCGTGAAGCCGCACACGACGCGCCAGTCAACGCCATGCGGCAGCATTTCTAGATCGCTGATCACGGTGCGACGGTAGCTTTTATAGCCGCCATCCAGGCGGTTCGCGCGCCATCCCACCTGCTGCAGTACGTGGGCGAGCGCGGCGCTGCGGCTGCCGCCACGCCAGCAATACACGAGTGGCCGCCAGGCGCGCGGCCGCAGCGCAAACGTCGCGTCGAGATGATGAGCGATGTTGCGGCTGACGAGAGCCGCGCCGATTTTTTTTGCCTCGAATGCGGACACTTGCTTGTAGATCGTGCCCACCCGCGCGCGCTCGTCGTCGTTTAGCACCGCGCAGTTGACCGCACCTGGAATATGGTCCTGCGCAAATTCGGATGCGGACCGCACGTCGATTATCTCGTCAAAGTCGGCGAGTTGTGCTACGGTAACCCCGCTGCTGTTGCGCAAAGCGCCATTACCCAAGATAAGCCCCGATGAACAATCCCGCAGATGTGCAGAAAATCAAGTTGACCGCATTTTCACACGGCGGCGGTTGAGGCTGCAAACTACCGCCGGCGTTGCTGGGGGAACTGTTGGCAAAGATGCCGCTCGCGGGCGCGTATCCGAATCTGCTTGTCGGCACTGAGTCGAGCGACGATGCGGCGGTTTACCGCATTAACGATGAACAGGCGATCGTAGCGACGACGGATTTTTTTCTGCCGATCGTCGATGATCCATACGATTTCGGCCGCATCGCGGCGACCAACGCGATATCGGACGTTTACGCGATGGGCGCGCAGCCGTTTCTCGCGCTCGCGCTCGTCGGCATGCCGGTCGGCAAGCTGCCGGTCGAGGCCATGCAGCAAATACTCGCCGGCGGGCAGGCCGTGTGCGCGGCTGCCGGCATTCCGATCGCGGGGGGACACTCGATCGACAATCCGGAACCCATTTACGGCCTGGTTGCGCTGGGTCTCGTGCACCCGTCACGGGTCAAGCGCAACGACCGCGCGCAGGCCGGTGACGTGCTGATACTGGGCAAAGCGCTGGGCGTCGGCGTGATGAGCGCCGCGTTGAAAAAGGGCGAGTTGCGCGACAAAGCGTATCAGCAGATGCTCGAAACCACGACCCAGCTCAATACGCCAGGGATCGAACTCGCGGAACTCGACGGCGTGCATGCGCTGACCGACATCACCGGCTTCGGCCTGCTTGGGCACCTGCACGAAATCTGCCGCGGCTCGAAATTGCGCGCGGAGATCCGCTACGGCTCATTGCCGATACTTTCGGCGGCACTGCACCTGGCGCGGGGCGGCTACGCAACCGGCGCCTCCGAGCGCAATTGGGCGAGCGTCGCCGCGCACGTAACGCTGCCGTCCGGTATGCCCGGGTGGCAAAAAAATCTGTTGACCGACCCGCAGACCAGCGGCGGATTACTCGTCGCGTGCGACCGCGCCACCGCGCCGCGCGTGCTGGGGATTTTCAAGCGGCAGGGCTTCAGGTATGCGTGCGAAATCGGCACGCTGAAAGCCGGCGCGGCGGCGATCAGCGTTGATTGAAGCGGTCACGACTTGCGGACGGGCGGCTTCAACAATGGCCGCAGCTGCCGCCATACGTTATCGAGCATAGGCACCTGCGCCGCTGCGGTCGGATGTATGCCGTCGCTCTGAAACCTGCTGCGGTCCTCGGCAAACCCTTCGAACAGAAACGGCACCAGCGGCACGCGCTGCGCGCGGGCGAGCGCAGTGTAGAGCGCGCGGAACTTTTCTTCATAATCGCTGCCGTAGTTGGGCGGCACGCGCATGCCGACCAGCAGCACCGCGCTTTTGTGCTTGCCGCAGTCGGCGATCATTGCCGCCAGATTGCGCCGTATGGTGCCGATCGCGGTGCCGCGCAATCCATCATTGCCGCCGAGTTCAAGGATCACGATCTGCGGCTGGTGCTGAACCAGCGCCGCGGCGAGGCGATTTTTGCCGCCCACCGTCGTTTCGCCGGTCACGCTCGCGTTGATCACCTTATAATCGGCGTGTTCAAGCGCAAGGCGCGCGCGCAGCAGATCGACCCAGCCCTGATCCCGCGGCAGGCCGTATCCCGCGGAGATGCTGTCGCCGAATACGAGTATGGTCGCCGCGGCGTGCGTGATCGCGGCGGCGCCCGACAGCAGAACAAAAAGGATAATACGCAGCATGATTGAGTTTTCCGGCGCGCCCATTGTGCGGGCAATCGGACTGTCCAAGCAAGTCGATACCGGCAACGCACGCCTGAGGATACTCGATGACGTGACGGTCGACGTCGCCAGCGGCGAGGCCGTGGCGATCCTCGGCGCATCGGGGTCGGGCAAGTCCACCTTGTTGGGGTTGCTCGCCGGGCTCGATACGCCGAGCGCCGGCAGCGTCAGCATCGCGGGCAGCGATCTCTACGCGCTCGACGAAGACGGTCGCGCGGCGCTGCGTTCGCGGCTCGTCGGCTTCGTCTTTCAGTCGTTCCAGTTGCTGCCGGCATTGACCGCGCTCGAAAACGTGATGCTGCCGCTGGAACTTGCGGGCAGCGGCAGCGCGGCGGAGCAGGCGCGCGCCATCCTTGAACGGGTCGGTCTGGGCGCGCGCGCGCACCATTATCCCAGGCAGTTGTCCGGCGGCGAGCAGCAGCGCGTCGCCATTGCGCGCGCGTTCGTGCGCGCGCCCCGCTTGCTGTTTGCCGACGAGCCGACCGGCAACCTCGATTCGGCGACCGGCGCGCAAATCATCGACCTCATGTTCGAGCTCAATCGCGAACGGCAGGCGACTTTGATACTCGTCACCCATGACGAAGCCCTGTCGCGCCGTTGCGGGCGTTTGTTGCGGCTGCTCGCAGGCCGGCTCCTGGACCAGGAGTAGCGCGTGGCGTTGATTCAGCAAATTGCGCTGGCGTTGCGCCTCTTGTGGCGCGATGCGCGCGCCGGCGAGGTAACGCTGCTGTTCGCTGCCATCGTGATTGCAGTCGGCAGCCTGACCACGGTCAGCTTTTTCACCGACCGCGTGCGCCTGGCGCTGACGCTGCAATCGAACCAGTTGCTGGGCGCCGATCTTTCCATCGTGTCCGACCGGCCGTTCGCCGGGGAGTTCGCCGCCGCGGCGCAAGCGCGCGGGCTGGCAGTGACCCGCGCCCTGCGTTTCCCGACCATGACATCCTATGGCGGCGAAAGCCTGCTCACGGACGTCAAGGTGGTCGCGATTGGTTATCCGCTGCGCGGGGACGTGCGGCTCGCCGATGAATTATTCGGCACCGAGCGCGTTGCGCGCGAAATTCCCGCGGCGGGCACCGCGTGGGTCGATGACCGCCTGGCGACACGCTTCAAGCTGAAGCCCGGTGACACGCTCGCCGTCGGCCGCTTGCGCCTGCGGGTCGCCGCGCTGGTGACGCAGGAGCCGGATAGCGTGATCGGCTTCATCAACAGCGCGCCGCGGCTGCTCATGAACGAAGCCGATATCGCCGCCAGCGGTTTGCTGCAGGCCGGCAGCCGTGTGCGCTACCGTTTGTTTGTCGCGGGTGACACAGCGGCAGTCGACGCCTACCGGAATTGGGCGCAGGCGCGCATCGGTCCCGGGCGAAGCATCGAAGGCATCCGCGACGCGCGGCCGGAAATCCGCTCGGCGCTCGAGCGTGCGGAGCGCTTTCTCGGTCTCGCCGCGCTCGTCAGCGTCATCCTGTCCGCGGTCGCGATCGCGCTCGCAGCGCGGCGCTTTCTGCGCCGCCATCTCGACGGTTGCGCCGTCATGCGTTGTCTAGGCGCGCGTCAGGCCGAAATCGTGCGGCTTTATGTGCTGCATTTCGTGGTGCTCGGTGTGGTCGCCGGCATGCTCGGCTGCATCATCGGGTATGCCGCCCAATTCGTGCTGGCGACCTGGCTCGGCAGTTTTATCAGTGTTGCACTGCCGTGGCCGGGCCTGTCGCCGGCGGGCTACGGGCTCGCGGCGGGCGTATTGCTGCTGCTTGGTTTCGCGCTGCCGCCGCTGGTGAGCCTCGCGCGGGTGTCGACGCTGCGCGTATTGCGCCGTGACCTGGGCATGCCGCGCGGCCGCGGAGCGGTCGGTTACGCGCTGGGGCTCGCCGTCATCGGCGGCCTTGTATTGTGGCAGGCGAGCGACTTCAGGCTGGGCGCCTATGTACTGGGCGGCTTTCTCGCGGCCGCGGCGGCGTCGGTCGTGCTGGTGCTCGCGGTGTTGCGGCTGCTCGGGCGCGTGCGCGCTACCGGCAGTGTCGGCTTGCGCTATGGTCTGGCCAACCTGCGGCGGCATGCACTGGGCAACACGATACAGGTGGTGGCGCTGGCGCTTGGCATGATGGCGCTCCTGACCCTGACCCTGATACGCGGCGATCTATTGCATAGCTGGCAGGCGACGCTCAAGCCCGATGCGCCGAACCGTTTCGTCATCAGCATCCAGCCCGATCAGGTCAAGTCATTGAGCGCTTTTTTTTCCACGCACGGCGTGGCGCCGCCGGAGATGTTTCCGATGGTGCGCGGGCGCCTGGTTGCCATCAACGGCCGCGCGGTCGCGTCGAACGATTACGCCGAAGACCGCGCCAAGCGTCTGATCGACCGTGAGTTCAACCTGTCGTGGGCCGAGCGCATGCAGGCCGACAACCGGCTCATAGCCGGGCGCTGGTGGGACGCGGGTGCCGCGCAGCATGACCAGCTGTCGGTCGAAGACGGCATCGCGCGCACGCTCGGCCTGAAGCTCGGTGATCGTCTCGCGTACGACGTGGCGGGCACCACCTTTCAGGCAACGATCACCAGCCTGCGCCAAGTCGAGTGGGACACCTTCAAGGCCAATTTTTTCGTCATCGCGCCGCCGCAGCTGCTGCGCGATTTTCCGGTGTCGTACATGACGAGTTTGTACGTGCCGCCGGGGCGCGCCGCAATGCTTAATGAACTGGTGCGCGATTTTCCCAATCTGGTGGTGGTCGACGTCGCGCAGATCATGACTCAGGTGCAGAAAATGATGGATCAGGTCGCGAGCGCGGTGCAGTTCGTGTTTCTGTTCACGCTCGCGGCGGGTCTGGTCGTGCTCTACGCCGCGATCGCCGGCACGCGCGACGAACGCGAATACGAAGCCGCGGTGATGCGCACGCTGGGCGCCAGCCGCCGGCAGATCGCGGCAACCCAGTTCGCCGAATTCGCGCTGATGGGAGGGCTCGCGGGTTTACTCGCGGCGGCCGGCGCGAGCGGCCTGGGTTACGCGCTCGCGCTGAATGTGCTGCACGTTCCATATGTCGGCAATCCGTGGATCTGGCTGATCGGCGCCGGTGCCGGCAGCGCCGGCATCGCGGCTGCCGGCATGCTCGGCACGCGGCGTGTACTGGCCACCCCGCCGATCCGCGTATTGCGGGAGGCATGAGGGGAAAATCGCGGTGTAAGATACGTCATTCTTCCCGGGAAGCCGCATGTTCGAACTCGCGCTGGCGTTAATTGTTGCCGTGATTGCGCTGCTCGCGTGGCTCGCGTTACGCATGGCGGGCCTGCGCCGCCAGCTCGACGAATTGCCGCCGGCGGTCGGACAGGGCCTGGAGCAACGCCATCGCGCGATGCTGCTGGATTTGCACGACGGCCTTGCCCGGCAGGGAGAGCGCCTGACCGGCGCGCTGACCGATAATTCCGAGCGGTTGCGCAATTCCACCGCCGGGGAGCTCAAACAGACGCGCGATACGCTGCACGCGCTGCAGCTTGCGCTGGCGCAGAGCCTCGGCGAAAGCCGGGCGGCGATGGTTGCCAAGCTCGCTGAAACGACCCAGGCATTGACCGGCAATATCGACGCGCGTCTCGATCAAATCAGCGGCAAGGTCAACGAGCGCCTCGACGCGGGGTTCAAGAAGACCAACGAAACTTTCACCAATGTGATGACGCGGCTGGCGACCATCGACGAGGCGCAGAAGAAGATCGAGACCCTGACCGGCAGTGTCGTCAGCCTGCAGGAACTTCTCGGCGACAAGCGCGCGCGCGGCGCGTTTGGCGAAGTGCAGCTCGAAGCGATCGTGCGCAACGCCCTGCCTGAATCCGCTTTCGAATTTCAATATACTTTCGCGCGCGGGGTACGCGCCGATTGCGTGCTCAAGCTGCCCGCGCCGACCGGGCTCGTGGCGATCGATGCGAAGTTTCCGCTCGAGAATTTCGAGCGCATGTTTGCCGAAGGCGCCGCGCGCATTTCCGCCGCCGCGTTCAAGGCCGATGTGAAGAGGCACGTCGACGATATCGCGGCCAAGTACATCATTCCCGGCGAAACCGGTGACGGGGCGGTCATGTTCGTGCCGGCGGAAGCAGTGTTCGCGGAAATCCACGCGCGTCACCGCGATGTAGTCGAATACGCGCAAAACAAACGCGTCTGGATTGCGTCGCCGACCACGCTGATGGCGATACTGACCACGGCGCAGTCGGTCATCAGGAGCGTGGAAACGCGCCAGCAGATTCATATCATCAAGGAGGAGCTGGGCAAACTAGGCGCCGATTTCGGCCGCTTCCAGTCGCGCATGGACAACCTTGCACGGCACATCGAACAGGCCAAGAATGACGTCGATGAGGTGCACGTCAGCAGCCGCCGGATCAGCGAGCGCTTCGCCAGGATCGAACGGGTCGAGCTCGACGCCGCGGAGCAGCCCAAGCTGCGCGCGGTGGATGCGGCCGTCGAAAAAAAGTAACCCGTTGAGCGTTGCATCGGCCGGCCTTGCGCATGCCCGGGGCGTTTAAACGCTGGTGGCGGCAGCGCATAGTCGCGCGTGCGCCGTTCGACGCGGCGCCGTGGCAGGATACCCTCGAACGATTGCCTTTTTTGCGCGGTCTCACCGCCGATGAGCTGGCGCGGTTGCGCGAAACGGTTATTTTGTTTCTGCACGGGAAATCCATCGTTGGCGCGGCGGGATTGCAGCTTGACGCCGGTATGCGGCTGCTGATCGCGGCGCAGGCCTGCATACTGATACTCAACCTCGACATCGATTACTACGCCGGTTGGTACGAGGTCATCGTCTACCCGGATGAATTCGTGCCGGCAATGGAGTACACCGACGAGGCCGGGGTAGTGCATACCGATCGTGCGCCGCGGGCGGGGGAGGCCTGGCTGCAGGGCCCCGTTATTCTGTCGTGGGCGGACGTCGCGCCCGCTCACGATGGCGTCAACGTCGTGATCCACGAATTTGCGCACAAGCTTGATATGCTGAACGGGGACGCCAACGGTTATCCGCCGCTGCATAAAGGCATGCGCCGCGAAGTGTGGACGCAGGCGTTTGCCGCGGCTTACGACGATTTCTGCCGTCGCGTCGACGCCGGCGAGGATCTGCCGATCGACGCTTACGCGGCGGAAAACCCGGCTGAATTTTTCGCGGTAATGAGCGAGGCGTTTTTCGAGATACCGCGCGCGGTGATTTCCATGTACCCGCACCTCTACGCCCTGCTGGCAAAGTTTTATCGCCAGGATCCGGCCGCGCGCATGCCAATATAAATGCGCGGCACAATCGGGTAAGCTTGCCGCATGCACTTTCCGTTCTCCTTTACGCGGTCCAGGCGGACATTGACGGCGGGCTTCGGCGCCTTGCTGCTGCTGATCATTGCCGTCACGCTGCTCGGGATCTGGCGCATTTACGCAGTCAATCAGCGTATCGAGGCGCTGGTTCACGAACAACATCTGCAAGCCGGGATGCTGACCCTGCTGGTGACGGCCAGCCAGCAGCGACAGCAAGCCATGAATACATTGTTCAGCGCGGGCGACGACGCGCAACGCGCCGCCGCTTACCGCGAGTATGAGGCGCGGGTGGAGCCTCTGTTTGCGACGTTCGACAGGCTCGACGGAAAGGACATGACGCCGCCGGAGCGCGCCGCCATGAAAATAGCGCGCGATGCAGCGATCCGCACGCGGGACACGCGTGATCGCGTCG
>JAYWDM010000407.1:0-4242 GCA_043779885.1 Betaproteobacteria bacterium
GCCTGCGCTTCGAGCGGCGCGTAATAAAAGGGCAGCGGATCGAAGTAAGTCGCAATGCGCTCGCGCAGTTCAGGCGGCGGGCGCTTCGCGTCGCGTCCCCTGCCCTGCGCCGCGAGCCGGAATTTTTGCAGCACTTCGGAATACAGGTGGATTACGATCGGATCGGCATAACGCCTTAGCCGCGTGCGGCTCGCCCACTCGTGGTAGCCCTGGTTCCAGTTGCGCATGTATTGGTACGACGGCGGCAGCGGATGCTGGAACACGCAATTGTTTTTCGCGTACATTTCCCACTGCTTCGGATTGGGTTCGCCGACCATGAATTTCTCGCCGCCCTTACCGCGCCAGCCCGCGAGAAAACCGATGCCCGAGCCGGGCTCGGTCTCGAAATTGACGATGAAGTCCGGATAGTCGCGGAATTTGCGCCGCGTTTGGCCCTGCGCATCGGTGCTGACGAACGCCGGAAACCCGAGCCGCCCGGCGAGTTCGATCAGCACTTCCTGAAACGGCTTGCATTCGCCCTTCGGCGGCACCACCGGGATGCGCACGGAGTCCACCGGCCCCTCGAATTCCGAAATCGGGCGGTCGAGCATCGACATCACGTCGTGGCGTTCGAGGTAGGTGGTGTCGGGCAGCACGAGATCGGCGAACGCCGTCGTCTCCGACTGGAACGCATCGCACACGATCAGGAACGGGATTTTGTATTCGCCGTCCTCGCGCTTGTCGGTCAGCATGCGCCGCGAGTCGCCCGCGTTCATCGCCGAATTCCACGCCATGTTGGCCATGAAAATCATCAGCGTGTCGATGGTGTAAGGATCGCCGCGCCACGCGTTGGTGATCACGTTGTGCATCATGCCGTGGACGGCGAGCGGATATTCCCACGAGAACGCCTTGTCGATGCGCACCGCGGCGCCCGCCGCATCGACGAACAAGTCATCGGGCGAAGCGGGCCAGCCGAGTGCGAGGCCGGCGAGCGGCGTGTCCGGCTGCACGGCGTCCGGACTGTTCGGCGTTTTCGCGAGCGGCGGAATCGCGCGCGGAAACGGCGCCTTGTGGCGAAAGCCTCCCGGACGGTCGATAGTACCGAGCAGCGACATCAATATCGCCAGCGTGCGCACCGTGTGAAAACCGTTCGAATGCGCGGCGAGCCCGCGCATCGCGTGAAACGCCACCGGGTTGCCCGTCACCGTCGCATGTTCGCGCCCCCAGCTGTCGGTCCACGCGATCGGCAGTTCGATGGTCTGATCGCGCGCCGTGATCCCCATCTCGTAGGCGAGGCGGCGTATCGTCGCCGCCGGTATGCCGGTGATTGCGGCCGCCCAATCGGGCGTGTAATCGTCGAGCCGGTCGCGCAGCAGCTGGAACGCCGGCTTGACCCGGGTGCCGTCGGCAAGCGTGAAAGCGCCGAGCAGATAGGGATCGGCGCCGTCCGTGTGGTTGACCACCGCGCGGTCGGTCAGGCGGTCCCACCACAATTGGTTGTGGCGGTAGTGCGGGATTTTCTCCGCGCGGGTTTCGTCGCACGCGATGAGCCCGTAATCGTCGCTCGCTTCATCCTGGTTCACCAGGTAGCCGGCGTTCGTGTACTGCGCGAGAAACTCGCGGTCATACAGCCCGCGCTTCACGATCTCGTGGCAGAGTGCCAGCAGCAGCGCGCCGTCGGTGCCGGGCTTGATCGGCACCCACTCGTCGGCGATCGCCGAGTAGCCGGTGCGCACCGGATTGATCGACACGAAACGCCCGCCGCCGCGCTTGAACTTCGAGATGGCGATCTTCAGCGGGTTGGAATGGTGGTCTTCCGCCGTGCCCAGCATGACGAAAAGCTTGGCGCGCTCGAGATCGGGGCCGCCGAATTCCCAGAACGAGCCGCCGATGGTGTAGATCATGCCGGCCGCCATATTGACCGAGCAGAAGCCGCCGTGCGCCGCGTAATTCGGCGTGCCGAACTGGCGCGCGAAAAGCCCCGTCAGCGCCTGCATCTGGTCGCGCCCGGTAAACAAGGCGAATTTCTTCGGATCGGTGGAACGAATTTTGGCGAGGCGTTCGGTCATCAGCGTGAATGCTTCTTCCCACGAAATGGGCTCGAATTCTCCCGCGCCGCGTTCGCTGCCCGGTTTGCGCCGCAAGGGCTGCGTGAGGCGCGCGGGCGAGTACTGCTTCATGATGCCCGATGCGCCCTTCGCGCAGATCACCCCCTTGTTGATCGGGTGCTCGGGATTGCCGTCGATATACCGCACTTCGCCATCACGCACTGTGACGCGTATGCCGCAACGGCAGGCGCACATGTAGCAGGTCGTATTTTTGACCTCGGTGACTTCCGCGTCACCGCCGGGCGGTTGTTGCTGGATGCGGATTTCAGCCAAGGGCCTTACTCGATCAAGCCAGGAAGAATGCGTATGCTAGCAATTTCACGCCTTGTCATGTTTAGGTTTTATTTATGCTGTCATAACATCCGCAATGTCGGTTGCGCGACATTGCGGTCAGCGGCCGTGAGCGGCCGGCCGGTCGCGGCTGGAATTGTGCGATTTTGCTGCTAACATGGGCGAATAAGGGAGCAACACCCGGGCCAAGCTACCCATCGCCATCCAAACATACCCTGGAGGATACTGATGACTTCATCCAAGCGGCTGATAGTCGTTGCGCTGACCGCAGGCGCAACTATTGGAAGCGCGGAGTTCGTGCACGCGCAAAGTTACCCGACGCGCCCGATCCGCTGGATCGTACCCGTGCCGGCCGGCGCCACCACCGACATCGTGACGCGGCTGGTGGGCCAGAAGATGAGCGAAAGCTGGGGACAGCAGGTGATCGTCGACAACCGCGCCGGCGGCGCGATGATCATCGGCAGCGACATCGTCGCCAAGGCGCAGCCGGACGGCCACACCATCGGCACGCTCCTCACGCCGCACATCGTCAATCCGTTCGTGCTGAAAAACCTGCCTTACGACACGCTCAGGGATTTCACGCCGGTGACGCTGATGGTAATGGTGCCCGGCGTAATGACGATGTATCCCGGTGTTCCCGCCACCCACTTGAAGGAAGTGATCGCGCTCGCCAAGGCCAAGCCGGGTTCGCTCAACTACGGCTCGCCCGGACCGCTCACCTCCGGCCACCTGTCGATGGAAATGCTGAAGCTCACCGCGGGCATCAACATGACGCATATTCCGTACAAGGGCGGCGCGCCGGCCATCGCGGACTTGATCGCAGGACAGATCCAGTTTCTCATCAGCGGTCCGCCGGGCGTGCTGCAGCACATCAACAGCAAGCGCCTGAAAGCAATCGCGACCACCGCGGCCAAGCGCTCGCCGGGTTTACCCGACACGCCGACGTTCGCCGAATCCGGCCTGACGGGTTTCGACACCTACGAATGGTACGGCGTGTTCGCGCCGGGCAAGCTGCCCAAAGACGTGCTCGCCAAACTGAGCCAGGAAATCGCGCGCATCATCAAGCTGCCCGACATGAGCGACAAACTTTCCGTGCAGGGCGCGATTCCCGTCGGCAACACCGCCGACGAATTTGCGGCCTTCATCAAACGCGAAATGAACACGTGGGGCAAGGTCGCGCAGCAGGTCGGGCTGAAGCCGGACTGAACTGTCGTAGGATGGTTGGAGGAACGATACCCATCAATGCAGAATCGTAGGATGGGTGGAAGAACGATACCCATCAATGCAGAACCGTAGGATGGGTGGAGGAACGATACCCATCACTTGACTGCGCGCACAGGACTACGCACCATGAAACTCTGCATCACCCCCGGCTCCCCCTACGCGCGCATCGTGCGCATAGTGATCATCGAAAAACGTTTGGAGGATCGCGTCGAAATCATCCCCGCGCAAACACGCAAGACGGACAGCCCTTACTACCGCATCAATCCATCGGGACGCGTGCCCTACCTCATTTGCGACGACGGCGTCGGGCTGGAAGAATCCGCGGTGATCTGCGACTACCTCGATCGCCTCGACGGCAAACCGGCCTTCGCTTGGCCGCCCGAAAATGAGGAATGGGAAGCGCGCCGTCTCGACGCGCTGGCGCGCAGCATGGCGGACGGACTCGCGGTGTGGGGCCGCGAACTCGGCCGGCCTCCACACGAACGCTCGCCCACGATCATCCTGCATGAAGCACATCGCGCCGCGCGGCTGGCCGATGTCTGGGAGCAGGAAATCGATCACACGATGATGCGCAGCGAACTCAACCTGGCGCAGATCACCCTCGCCTGCGCCCTCGGCTTCTCCGTCCGGCTACCCGAAT
>JAYWDM010000408.1:0-4242 GCA_043779885.1 Betaproteobacteria bacterium
GCACTGGTGATCGGCTTCAGCCACGGCGACGCGGCGCCGCGATACGCTTTCGGTCCCAGGATGAAATGACGCGCCTGGGCTAGCGTTTCGATGCGCGGCATGTCCATCGGATAGAGCCGGTCGAAGTGCGGGCGCGGCCCTGCCTTCGACACGAAACCGTAGAGCGGGTGTCCGACGACTTCCTCCGCGAGCCACACGACCTCGATCAGTTTGTAGAGATCGACGCCGGTATGGATTCCCATCTCCTGCAGCATGTGCATCAGGTCCTCGGTGGCTATCATCATCGCGGCCTGTCCCATCCCGCAATACGGACAGCCCGCCATGCCGCCGATCGACGTCTGCAGGCGCAGCGTGTCGCCGTTGTCGAGCACGCGCAAAGACGCGTAGATGGAAGCAAGCGCCGCGCCCCTGGCGTTGTGCAGATGCAGGTTGAAATCGGTGATCGACGGCCAGCGCTTCTTGACCTCTTCGAGCGTGCGCTCGACCTGGTGCGGCAGGTTCCAGCCCGTTGCGTCCGAAAAGCCGATGCGCTTCACCGGCAGGCCGGCATCGTTCCATTGCTGAACCATGCGATCGAACATCGCCATCAGCTTTTCAGTCGGCACTTCGCCGGTCCAGTTGGAGCCAAAGCAGTTGCTGATGTTCATGCCGCCGTCCTGCGCGCCCTTCGCAACCGCCTTTTCGATCATCTTCGGCCATGCCGCGATCTGCTGGGCCTGCGTGCGGTTCGTGTTGCGCTGCGCGAACACGTCGCACATATCGACGCGGGTCGAGTACTCGTGCGCTTTGGGCGACAGCGGCGGCGTGAATTCCTCGGCACGCTCGAGCCCTTTGTCGTTCAGCGCCGTGTACGTGTAGCGCACACCCGGCTTGGGATGAAACGCCTTGACGAGCTCATCCATGCACGCCATCTGCGGCGTCCACTTCGGGCTCACGAACGAGCCGACCGCGATTTCCCTGAGGCCGGTCTCCGACAGCGCATCGAGCAGGCGGATCTTGGCTTCGAGCGGAATATCGGGACTTTCGATCTGCAGCCCGTCGCGCATGCCTTCTTCGGTATGAATTATTTTCGGATAGCCGCTCATGATTTCACCTTTATCGAAAAGTAAATTAGGGACTCGTGCAACACGGTTACGCCTGGGGCTCAATGATACCTTGCAGTTCGAGCAATGGGTAAATCCCGCCTGCCCGCAGGAGGTCGAGCAGTTTATTCGGCAGCACTTTGGCGCTGAGTATCCGGCCGGAGGCCACATTGCGCACCGCGCCGCCTATAAAATCCACCTGCGCGACGTCGCCTTCCGCGAACAGCTCCGAAACCCCGGGGCATTCCATCGCCGGAAATGCGTAATTGACGCAGTTGCGGAAGAACAATCCATTGATGGACTCCGCGATCACACAACTGATGCCGAGATTTTTCAGCGAGCGCGAGGCAGGCCGGCTGGATCCTATGCCGAAGTTCCTGCCGGCGACAATAATGTCGCCGGTCCGCACCTCATCCACCCAGCCCGGGCGGTTGGCCCTGAAGATAAGGCGCACCTGCTCGGCCGGGCTCAGGTAAATGGAGCCGCTCGGCAGGATAAGGTCGGTATTGATGTTCGCCGGGAATTTCCACACCCGCGCCTCGAATTTCATTGCAGGAACTCGCGCGGATCGGTGATGACGCCGCGGATCGCCGACGCTGCAACGGTCGCCGGGGAAGCCATGAAGATGCGCGCGCTGTTTTCGCCCATCCGCCCCTTGAAATTCCGGGTGGAGGCCGTGATGCACGTCTCGTTCTCCCCCAGTACCCCCATATGAATTCCCGCGCACGCGCCGCACGTCGAACTGGTCACGACGGCGCCCGCGTTGACGAGTGTCGTGATGATGCCCGCCTCGCTCGCGGCGCGGTACACGCCCTGCGACGCGGGTGTGACGAGGAAGCGCACGCGCGGATTCACGCGTCTGCCGCGCACGACTTCCGCGGCCAGCGCGAGATCCTCCAGCGTTCCGTTCGCGCACGACCCGACGAAGGCCTGATCGACAGGGGTGCCGGCCGCGGCAGCGACCGGCTGCGAGTTTTCGATGACGCTGTCGGGAAAGGCGATGAGAGGCTGCAAGTCACCCAGATCGACCGTGCGCACCTCTTTGTAATTCGCGTCGGCATCGGCATAAACGCATTCAAAATCGGCGTTCGTCCGCGCGCGTATCCACTCCTTCATGATGTCGTCCGCATCGAAAATCGAGAAGTCCGCGGAAAGCTCCGTCGACATGGTGGTCAAGGTCTTGCGCGCGCTGATGGAGAGATGGGCGAGAGCGGTCCCGCCGTACTCGACGTTCGCATTGGTATGGTCGCCGTACTTGCCGGCGATCTGCAGAAAGGCATCCTTCATCGTCACGCCGCCGGCCAGTTTGCCCTGCAATTCGTAACGTATCGTTTCGCCGACGATGAACCACGTCTCGCCAAGCGTGGCCGCATACACGACGTCGGGCACACCGACTCCGCGCGCCAGGCAATTAAAAACGCCCGCGCTCCCCGTGTGCGAGTCACTGCACACCAAAAGCGTTCCCGGCAGCGCGTATGCGTTGTCCGCCACCAGTTGATGGCTGATGCCCTGATCGTAGCCGATGTCGTGAAAACGCCGGATGCCGAACTGCTTGACGAATGCGCGGGCGGTCTGGTGCGTTGCCGCACCTTGCTTGTCCGGGGAGGGCGCCCGATGGTCGATCACGACGATCACGCGCTCGGGATGGTCCAACCGCGTGATCTTGCGCCAGCGCCCGGGCACGAACATGGTATCGACGAACACCACGGTGTCCACTCCCACGGTAACCAGATCGCCGGGGCTCACTTTGGCCTGACCGGTTTTGCGGGCGAGTATTTTTTCCGTCAGTGTCATGCCCATCGCGGATTCCGTATCTTTCGAGGTCGCAATTCCCAGTGCCGCACAGCCCGATTGTATAGCGTTTGTACTGGCTCGTGCCCCCCGCCGATCATCCAACCGCTGCACCGCGAGATCACGGCATCACGACGGGCGTTCCGGGTAGAATTCCCGGGCAGCGGTCGCACTCCGGCCGTTCTTACTTCCGGGAGAGCCGTATGACCGCCAAATACAAGATCGCACTAATCGGTTACTTTGCCGCCGACATCGTTGCGGAAATTTCCAGCCGCGTGCCGGCCGGTTTTGACTTCGAGGCGGTGCAGGACGGCAGCCGCGAGGAATTGCTCCGCGTCATCAGCGACGCCGACTTCTTCATCGGCTTCGGCGAATGGAAAATTGATGCCGCCGTCATCAAGACCGCGCCGAAGCTCAAGTTCATTCAGAAATGGGGCATAGGCGTCGACAAATACGATTTGAACGCGCTGCGCGACGCCGGCATTCCGATCGCCATTACCGCCGGCGTAAACTCGATTGCCGTCGCCGAGCATGCCCTCGCGCTGATGCTGGCCGCTTGCCGGCGCATTGCGCTGCTCGACAGGACGACGCGCGCGGGCAAGTTCCTCAAGACCGAGTTGCGCATGAGCTCGTTCGAGCTCGCGCAAAAAACAATCGGCATCATCGGTCTCGGCAATATCGGCAAGCGGGTGGCGAAGCGGGTGCTGGCGTTCGAGCCCAAAGAGGTGCTGTACTACGATATCGTCAGGCAGGAGCAGGCGGAGCGCGAGCTGGGGGTGAAGCTCGTGCCGCGCGACGAATTGCTGCGGGCCGCCGACATCATTACGCTGCATGTTCCGCTCGACGCCACGACGCGCAACATGATAGCCGCACGGGAATTCGGCATGATGAAAAAAACCGCCACCCTCATCAACACCTGCCGCGGCGGGGTCGTCAATGAAGACGCGCTGTTCGAAGCGCTGCGCGATTCGCGCATACTCGGCGCCGGCATCGACGTCTTCGAGAAGGAGCCCACCATGGCCGACAACCCGCTATTCACGCTCGAAAATATCGTGGTGACGCCCCACGCGGCCGGCGCGACCTACGAGAATGTCTGCAACGTGGCCCAGCACTGCTTCGACAACATCGTTCGTTTTGCCGCAGGACAAGCGTTGCCGGCGGAGGATATCGTGGGGCTGCCGCGCGCCGCCGACGCGCCGCGCATTGCGTCACGCTAGTCGAGTTCTTCGCAATTAATGCGACATTCCCTCCCCTTCAAGGCATAGGTATCCACACATCTCCACTCCACAGCCCCTTCCCCCCTTGCGGGGGAAGGTTGGGATGGGGGGTAGGTGTGATAGCCGAGGTCATATGCAACTTTTTCACCCCC
>JAYWDM010000409.1:0-4238 GCA_043779885.1 Betaproteobacteria bacterium
ATGAAATGAGCAAATGGGGTCCGGTCGTGAAAGCGTCGGGCGCGACGATCGATTAGTCGCCCCGCCCCGGAAATCAGATGCCCACGGAGTAACGCGGAAAAACGAGGAGAACGCAATGGCGCTCAAGCAGGTTGTGCATCCCGAAGAAGTGGCCAGGCCCGCCGGCGTCTGGTCGCCCGCGATACTGGTGACGCAGCCGGGAAAACTCCTTTTCATATCGGGCCTCACCGCGCGCGACAAAACCGGAGTGGTCATACATCGCGGCGACATCCGCGCGCAGACGCGCATGATCTGCGAAAACCTGCGGGCGATGGTGGAGGCCGCCGGCGGTACTCTGAAAGACATTGTCTCGGTGACCGTATTCGTAACCGACATCACGCAATTCGATGCGATCCACGAGGTGCGCAGAGAGTTCTTTACGAGCGAGCCGCCGGCCTCGACGATGGTGGAAGTCACGCGCCTGGTCCACGCCGACATGCTGATCGAGATCAACGCCGTCGCGGCGTTGCCCTGACTCAGGCAGTCGTCGATCGATGCGCTGTCCTTGCCAGTACCGGGCAGCATGCCTGATTTCTGCACGACCGCGAGCGATGCCGCCGTTGCACAATTTGCAATCGAGGCATTCGCCATGACGCCGGCCCCGCTGGCCGGCGTGCTGGTGGCGGAGCTGGGTGAACGAACCGGGGTGAGCGCATGCGCCAGCCTGCTCGCGCAGCTCGGTGCGACGGTGGTCACGATCGAGTTGCGCGCGCCTCGCGCGCCGCCGGGAAACGCCGGCAAGTCGCCTTTCGCCGGCGGCAAGTACAGCGTGTGCTGGGACCCTGCCAATGCCGCCGACTGCGCATTCGTGCGCGAAATTATCGGTGCAGCAGGCGTCGTTCTGCTGTCGAGTGATGCCGACACCGCGTCTGCCGCGGAGATTGTTGCAACGTGCGGGCAGCGCCCCGTGGTCTGCGATATTACGGCAACCGGCGCGACCGGACCGCTCGCGGGCCGGGCGCTGTCCGACGCTATGATCCAGGCGCTGTGCGGCATCATGGATACGACCGGAATGGTCGACGGTCCGCCTGTCGAAATCGGCTTCCCGGTAGCGGAGCTTTCCACTGCCGTCTATGCCGCCGCCGCGGTGGTCACCGCATGGCGCGTATGGCGCACGCAGGGCATCGCGCAAACCATCGACATGGCTTTATACGACGTCGCGGTGAACTCACTGACCACGTTTCTGCCGGGACATTTCGGCGGCGGGTCGACCAGCAGGCTCGGCAACGGTCATTCAATGGGCGTGCCGTGGAACGCATACGCCGCCGCTGATGGCTGGGTGCTGCTCTGCTCGACGTCCGATGCGCACTGGCAAAAAATCTGCTCCATCATTGGTCGCCCTGAACTTGCCGGTGATGCGCGTTTTGCGCTTATCGCCGGCAGGGTCGCGCGGCGCAGCGAGGTCGACGTCATCGTATCCAATTGGGTGAGCACGCAGTCAGTCGCGGCGTGCATTGAACAACTTGGCCGCGCGGGCGTGGCATGCGGGGAAATTGTCGCTATTGGCGATCTGCCCACGCAGATCAATCTCGTCCATCGGCGCAAAATCGTGCGCACCCGCGATCCGGTGACGGGGCATACCGTGGCCTTCATCGGCTCCGTCCTCGGCGCCCCTGACTGGGCAGTGGCCGCGCCCGCCGGGATTCCGGTGCCGGACGCCGACCGCGCGCGCGTGCGCGCTCTGCTCCCCGCCGCGGCGGCAGCGGCCGCGCCGGACAGTAGCACGACCGTGAATACCGGCAGTCCCCGCATGCCGCTGGCGGGCATGCGTGTAATCGAGATCGGCCAGTTCACGACGGCGCCGCTGGTTGCGCGTCACCTCGCAATGCTTGGGGCCGAGGTGGTCAAGATCGAGTCACCCGGGGGCGAAGCGGCACGCACGTGGTCGCCGCATCGCGCCGGCATGAGCCTGTTCTTCATGATGAGCAACAGCGGCAAGCAGAGCCTCGCCGTTGATTTGCGCAGCGACGAGGGCCGCGCATTGTTACGCGATCTGCTTGCCAACGCCGACGTGCTCGTTGAGAACCTAAAGCCCGGCTCGCTTGCAAGGCTGGGTTTTCCTCCCGCGGCCCTGCTTGCCATCAATCCCCGGCTGATCTACTGCGCCATCTGCGGCTTTGGCGCGGACTCGGCCTACGCCGGCAAACCGGCGTTCGACACCGTGGTGCAGGCAATGTCGGGCATCATGGATGCGACGCGGTATCGCGGCATGCCGCTCAAAGCGGGAATCTCGATCGCGGACATCTGCGGCGGACAATTCGGCTTGCTCGCCATCCTGGCCGCCCTCGAGCACCGCGATGCCACCGGCGCCGGCCGCTACATCGATATTTCGATGCAGGATGCGGGTGCGTGGCTTACGCAAACAGAATGGAACCGCCCGCCGGAGCATGCGTCACCGCGCAACACACTGATCCGCTGCCGCGACGGCTATGTGCTGGCCGCAGCGCATGCAGACGCGCCCCGCCTGAACGAAATTGCGCTTGCCGCAGCGGATCTGGATCGCGCCGCCGTGAGTGCCGCATGCCTGCTGGGCGGCATCCCATGCGTGCCCGTGCAAACCGTCGCCGAGACCGCGACTCATCCTCACACCAGCGCACGCGAACTCATCGTGCATCGCACGACCCCGGAAGGCGTTGCATGGGAGTTACTCGGGTCACCGCTGCGGCTGAGCGCCACGCGGCCGGCAATCGGCGCTCCGATCGGGGCGCCGGCCCAACCCGAGCGGGCCTGTTTGATCGAACAAGGTCTGCTGAAGGACACGGACGATCGCGCACGCCGCCGCACGGAACACCCTGCCTGAACGCAGCGCGGCCGCCGGCGATGAAGTGATATCGCCGCGCGCGTTCGACCTGCCTCGGTCAGTTGCCCTTGAAGGTGGCCTTGCGCTTCTCCAGAAACGCCGAAATGCCTTCCTTGCGGTCGTTGGTCGTGTAGATCGTGGACACCAGAAACGTTTCCAATTCGAGGCCGGAGGCAAGATCCATCCGCAGTCCCTGATACACCGCACGCTTGCTCCACGCGAGGCTCAGGGGAGCGCGTTGCGCGTACACCGCGATCATCGACTTCGCCTCCGCAAGGGCTTGGCCGCGCGGCACCAGACGGTTGACCAGTCCGATCCGGTACGCCTCGGCCGCGTCTATGCTGTCCGCGGAGAACAGCATTTCCAGCGCTTTCGCCGCGCCCACGGCGCGCGGCAGGCGCTGCGTGCCCCCCGCTCCCGCGACGGTACCGATCCTGGAACTGGTGATGCCGAAACTGGAGCCCTCCGCGGCGACGCGGATATCACAGGCCAATGCAAGCTCGCATCCGCCGGTTACGCAGAAACCCTCGATCGCCGCGATAACGGGTTTGGCGAGCCCCTCGAGCGTTGCGTTCAGACGGTGCCAGCGGCCGAAATATTCAACGCCCTCGCTGCTCGAACTGATCGCCAGCGCATCGTTCAGATCAGCGCCCGCGGAGAAATACTGCTCGCCCCCCGTGATGATGACACCGAACACGCCCGCGTCGCGCTCGGCTATCCGTGCCGCCGCGATCAGCTCGTCCATCGCCCCGATGCTGATAGCATTGCGACGCTCCGGCCGGTTCAGCGTAATCACATAGGCTGCGCCGTCGCGCGCGGTTTTGATGGTGGTGAACTCCATGAGTTGCGGCTCCTTGTGAAAGTTTAGTCGTGCAGTGGGCATGCTGGCGGAATTGCGGCCCGACCCCGGATACTCATCGAACCGGCGCGCCAGGTTGTTGCGACAGGTCAGCCGCGGTAATGAAGGTCACCCTCTCGTTGGAGAATTTTTCGGTCCGCTCCAAGACGGGCCCGGCAATGCGCCGGACGTCGAAAGTGCTCACGACCAGCCCGGCCAGCCGGAAGAACCTGAACGACCGACAGACCCGATCGGCCACGCGGAATTCTATCTGAAAACCGGCTTGCATTGCAGCGAGCGAAGCCGCGATCATCAGGCGCGGCCGCAACGCGACGGCACGCCAGGTTCCAATTGTTGAAACGCATGCGACGACGCGTTGACAAGCGCAATTCATGCCGCTATATATTGACCCTTAGGCACCACCAGTCCCGCACGCTGTGCCACGCCGGTTGCGCGCGCCTTGCAGGCGTGGCAACACCCGGATCAGCAGGCCCGGCGCGCCTGAACTCATACTCAACCCTCGACAAGGAGCAGACGATGAACGAAACGCGAACACTGGCC
>JAYWDM010000410.1:0-11689 GCA_043779885.1 Betaproteobacteria bacterium
GGCGTCGTTATCGCCACTGCCGCCGGCGGGTCACCGTGCGGCGCCCGCGACGGCGCCATCTCCGGCTGCGCGACGTTGGACAGCGTGGCAAGCGTTTTGAAGCCGTCGAAGACGCTGGCGCAGCGTCCACAGCGCACCATGCCGTGCTGGACCTGCAATTGCTGAGGCGTCACACGAAACGTGGTGCCGCAACTGGGGCATTTGGTGATGATGCTCATGATCGCACCCGGATATCGTCTATCGTTTGCTGCCGGCTAAGAGCACCCAGCCGTCGTCGTGCCGGACAGAATGCATGTCGAACCACTCCCGATAGGCGGACTGCACTTCGCCGGCCTGGTGCTCAAGCACGCCCGACAAGGCGATGCGGCCGCCGGGGCGCGTTGCATGCGCGAGCAGCGGCGCGAGCACGACCAGCGGGTTGGCAAGAATGTTGGCAAGCAGGATATCAGCGGGCTGCGGTGCCGAATGATCTGCGGCAGTGAATTCCACCATGACTTCATTTTGCATCGCATTATGACGAGCCGCAAGCACTGCGGCCGGATCGATGTCGACACCGGTGGCGCTTCCGGCGCCGAGCCTCATCGCCGCAATGGCCAGAATGCCGGAGCCGCACCCGTAATCGAGCACCCGCTCGCCGCCATGTAAATTGGCGTCAAGCCAATCCAGGCAAAGTCGCGTCGTCGGATGCGTGCCGGTGCCGAACGCGAGCCCCGGATCGATGACAAGGTTGATCGCGGCGGGATCCGGCGCTGCATGCCAGGTCGGGACCACCCATAAGCGCGGCGATACGCGCACCGGCTGAAACTGACTTTGCGTCGCGCGCACCCAGTCCTGATCGGCGATGCGTTCGATAGCAAATGCCCGGGTCGAATCAACACCGGCCTCGCGCATCGCGGCAGCAACCTGTGCCGCAACATCCGCATGCTCTGCAAACAGCGCCTGGACCGTGGCTAGCTCCCACTCGCCCGCGGCGGCGGCCCCCGGTTCGCCGAACATGGCGCGCTCGGCGGGCGTTCCTGCGCGCGCGTCGGTAATATCGACGCTGATCGCGCCCGCCTCCAGCAACGCGTCCGAGAATGCGTCAACGCTGGCGTCGCTTACGGTGAGGGTGGCGGACAGCCAGGCCATTTCAGGACTGCGGATTCAGGGTTCAGTCGGCTTTGGCCGACTTCGCGAGTTTTTGCTCGAGGTAATGGATGCTCGTTCCGCCGCGCAAAAATGCCGCGTCCTGCATGAGTTCGGCGTGTAACGGCAGATTGGTCTGTATGCCCTCGACCACCGCTTCCGAGAGCGCAATGCTCATGCGCGCGATGGCCTGTTCGCGCGTGTCGCCATACGCGATCAGTTTGCCGATCAGCGAATCGTAGTTGGGCGGCACGAAGTAGTTGTTATAGACGTGCGAATCGACGCGGATGCCCGGCCCCCCCGGCATATGCCACGACGTAATGCGTCCCGGCGAGGGGGTGAATTTGTACGGGTCTTCGGCATTGATCCGGCATTCGATGGCGTGGCCCTTGAGGGTTATTTCACGCTGTTTGAACGGCATGCGTTCGCCCGCCGCGATGCGAATTTGCGCCTGCACAATGTCGATGCCGGTAATCATTTCGGTCACCGGGTGCTCGACCTGCAGGCGCGTGTTCATTTCGATGAAATAATACTCATCGTTTTCCTGCAGAAACTCGAACGTGCCGGCGCCTTCGTAACCGATTTTGCGGCACGCTTCAGCGCAGCGTTCGCCAACGCGTATGCGGCCGCGCGCCGGGAGGTGGGGCGCCGGCGCCTCCTCGATAATCTTCTGGTGACGCCGCTGCATCGAGCAATCGCGGTCGCCGAGATAAACCGCGTTGCGAAACTTGTCCGCCAACACCTGCACTTCGATATGGCGGGGAGTTTCCAGAAATTTTTCCAGGTAAACCATCGGATTGCCGAACGCCGACTGTGCCTCGGCGCGCGTCATCGACACGGCGTTGAGGAGTGCTGCTTCGGTATGCACGACACGCATGCCGCGTCCGCCGCCACCGCCTGCCGCCTTGATGATGACCGGGTAGCCGATCGCACGCGCCGCCTTGACGACCTCTTCCGGCACGTCCGGCAGCGCACCCTCGCTGCCCGGGACGCAGGGAATGCCGGCCTTGCGCATCGCCACTTTCGCACTGACCTTGTCGCCCATCAGGCGGATGGTCTCCGCTTTCGGCCCGATAAATACGAAACCGCTTCTCTCCACGCGCTCCGCGAAGTCGGCATTCTCGGAGAGAAATCCGTAACCGGGATGAATCGCTTCCGCATCGGTCACTTCCGCCGCGCTGATGATCGCCGGAATATTGAGATAACTCAGCGCTGACGGCGGCGGGCCTATGCACACGGATTCGTCGGCGAGTTTTACGTACTTCGCTTCCGCGTCGGCCTCGGAATGCACCGCAACGGTCTTGATGCCCAGTTCACGGCACGCGCGCTGTATGCGCAGCGCGATCTCGCCGCGATTGGCGATCAGAATTTTTTCAAACATGGGCTGGCGCCGGCGCGGCGGGTGGCTGAAAGCGCAAGGCGCGGACCGCGCTGCGCGGGAGCAGCGAACCGGTCAAGCACAGCAGCCTCAAGGGTTCTTTCGCCTCACCCCTCACCCCCCACTCCCCACGCGTCACCCGATCACCATCAGCGCGTGTCCGTATTCGACCGGCTGACCGTTTTCGACGAGTATGGCCTTGATCACGCCGGAACGATCCGCCTCGATCTCGTTCAGCAGCTTCATGGCCTCTATGATGCACACGGTGTCGCCTTCATTGACGGTCTGGCCGACTTCCACGAACGGCTTGGCGCCCGGCGTCGGCGCGCGGTAATAAGTACCGACCATCGGCGACTTCAGGACGTGCCCGTCGACTTGCCCCGCGCCCGGCTCGCCCACGGCGGCAGCCGTTCCAGTGGCCGGCGCCGCGGCGGGGGTCACACTCGCCGTGACCGGGGCATTGGCGGAGTTGTTGCGACTGATACGGACTTTTTCTTCGCCTTCGGTGATTTCGAGTTCCGCAATGCCTGACCCCTCGACCAGATCAATCAGTTTTTTAAGTTTGCGCAGATCCATGCTCAGCCTCCTGGTGCCTGTTGGAGCGCGTACTCGAGGGCAAGCTCATAGCCCATGCCGCCCATGCCGCTGATAATGCCGACCGCCAGATTGGTGAAGTAGGAAAGATGGCGAAATTTCTCCCGCGCGAACACGTTGGACAAATGCACCTCGATAAAAGGGATCCTGACGGCGGCAAGCGCGTCGCGCAGGGCGATGCTGGTGTGCGTGAACGCAGCGGGGTTGATGATAATGAAGTCGACGCCCTCGCGTTGCGCCTGCTGGATACGATTGACCAGTTCGCCTTCCGCGTTGCTTTGGTAAGCGACAAGGCTGCAGCCGGCCAATTGGGCGCGGTCGGTTAGCCGTCGATCAATGGCTTCAAGCGTACCCGATCCGTAATGTTCCGGTTCGCGCTGTCCGAGTAAATTCAGATTGGGCCCGTGCAAAACGAGGATTTTCTTGAGCATGGGAATAGTTTGCCGTCGAAGTGCCGCCAAAGGTACGACGCTACGGTTATTGCCGAACGACTTCCGAACTTGCCGCCAAACCGCGCACGAAATTGCAACTTGTCGCTATTTTGCAGCAGATGTACGCATGTTGTCTACTTTTGGCAACCTCGGCGTCCAGACGGAGAATTTTAGCGACAACCGGCGTGGGCGATTTCAGGCAAATCCACGACACATAACAAGCGCGTGTAATCGCCCTGCACCGCTTGACAATAGATTATCCATGTTTGTTCGGCGCGCGCATCGAAAATTTCTCTCGAAAACTGAAAATACGTTATTTTGACGTATTTTAGATAAAACTGGGAGAACTTAGGGTAGATATCACGAACTACTAATCACGTTAAAGCAGGGGTTTTAGCAGGCTTTCGAGCTTATCCGGTCGCAAGATACCGACTTGCGCATTGCTTACCTTGCCGGCGCGGTCAACCACCAGAGTAAACGGCAGGACGCCGCGCTGGTTACCCAGTTGCCGCGAAAACTCCATGGTTTCAAGGCCGCCGACAAGCAGCGGGTAATTAATGCCCATCTCTTTGGCATAGGGCTCAACGCGTTGCTTCTGGTCGATCGCAACGCCGACAAACTGCACGCCCTCCTGGCGGTAGCGATCCTGGAACTTGATGAATGCGGGTATTTCCTCGCGACACGGCGCGCACCACGTGGCCCAGAAGTTAACCACCAGGACCTTGCCGCGCCATTGTTCGAACGGCTGTACCTTGTCGTCGATCCCCATGAGCTTCGCGGCCATCAGCGTTCGCCCCGCTGCCACGGCGTCGGCCGGCACATCGGTCATATGCCATTGGTAAAACAGGAAACCGGCGCCGGCAAACAGCATCGCGACGGCCCCGCCGAGCAATGCCTGCCACCCGCGGTTCATTGCAGCGCCAGATCGAGGATCGCCGTGAATTTGTCCGCCGGCTGAAAACCAACCACGCGCAAACCGTTGATTTCGTTGCCCTGACGATTGAAAAACACGATGCCGGGAGGACCGAACAAGCCGAATCGCTTAAGCAGCGCTTTATCATCGTCGGCGTTCCGGGTCACGTCGGCCTGCAGCATGACCATGCCGGCGAGCCGCGCCCGCACCGCGCTATCGGCAAACGTAAAGCGTTCCATTTCCTTGCACGATACGCACCAGTCGGCATAAAAATCGAGCAACACAGGCTTGCCGGCGGCGGCGCGGATCGCGCCATCAAGCTGGGCCGTATTGCTGACACGCTGGAATACCGTTACGTGCCCCTGCGCCGCGGTCGCGCCGCGCAATCCGGCGAGCGGCTGCAGCACGTCGCGACCGCCTGACAACGCGCCGATAAGCAATGCCGCCCCCGCCAGCAAGGCGATTACGCCCAACGCTTTAAACAGCTTGCGGAAACCGGGGGCCCCGTGCGGCAAAGGATCGAGCGCGTGCAGATAGATGGCGAACGCAATCAACAAAACCGCCCATGCCAGCATATGCACTACGGCCGGCAGCAGGGACGATACCAGGTAAATCGCGACGCCCAGCAGCAGCACGCCGAAAAACCGCTTGATCGTCTCCATCCACGGGCCGGCCTTCGGCAGTAACGTGCCGGCGGACGCGCCGACCACCAATAGCGGAACTCCCATACCGAGCGCCATCGCGAATAAAGCCACGCCGCCCAGCACCACATCACCGGATTGGCTGATATAAAGCAACGCGCCGGCGAGCGGCGCCGCCACGCACGGCCCGACAATCAACGCCGACAGGATGCCCATGGTAAATACGCCGGCAAAATGTCCGCCATGCAGCTTGTTGCTCGTAACGGCGAGCCGGCTCTGCAACGCGGCCGGCAATTGCAGGTCGTAGAAGCCGAACATCGACATGGCGAGCAGCACGAACACCCCCGCGAAGCCCCATAACACCCAGGGATTCTGCAGTGCCGCTGACAGCATGGTGCCGAGCAAACCGGCGGCGACCCCCGCGGTCGCATAAGTAATGGCCATACCCAGAACGAAGGCGAGCGACAGGGCAAACCCGCGCGTATGCGTAAGGTGCGCGCCGTGCGGCACGAGTATGCTCGATAAAATCGGGATCATGGGAAACACGCACGGCGTCAGCGCCAGCAACAGGCCGAAACCAAAAAAGCTGGCAATCAATACCCAGAATCCGCCCCTGAACAATCCCGCGATCAACGCATCTTCAGCCTGCGGCGGGGCCACTGCCGCGGCAGGCGCCGTGCCGCCGGGCGACTCACGCAGGAACGGCGCTACGGCAGTATCTTTGGCGGCGGATGTAAACGCGGCCAGCACCAATTCGGCCGCTTGCTCCTGCGGCGGATAACACACGCCTATGTCAGCACAACCCTGCGACACCGCCTTTAAGGTAAACCGCGGCGCCTGCGCCCCCGCGCCCCTGACCGGCAGCACGAATCGCAGCTCGCCGCGATAGATCTGCACGTCGCCGAAAAACTCGTCTTTCTTGATCTTGCCCGGCGGCAGCTGCGATGCATCGAGCGCGATCGACGCCGGACTGGCCTCGAACCTGAACTTTTCGCGGTACATGTAATAGCCGGGGGCGATGTCGTAGCGCACCTCGAGCTGGCTGGCGTCGATAAGGCGCGCGGAAAAACGAAACGCTTTCTCCGGCTCGAGCAATTCGGGTTCGGCCGCGCGGGCGGCGCACGCGAACAGCAGCAGGAGCACGGGAAGCAGCCGGAGCAGCATAGGGGGTTAACCGATTTCAGTCATGGTTGCGGCGCTGACCCAATCGAGGTAATCGGGCAACCCGCGCTCTACACTGACCGCGAAGATTTCGGGAAGTTCGTAGGGGTGCAGACTTTTGACCAAAGCCTCGACCTCGTCATAGATCGCGGCCCGCGTCTTGATCAGCAACGGCACTTCGCCGGTGGATTCGATTTTGCCCTGCCAGCGGTATACCGACGTGCATTCGGCAAGAATATTGACGCACGCCGCAAGTCTGCGTTCGATCAGCGCGTGCGCGATCTTTTCCGCAACGGCGCGGTCCGGCGCGCTGGTGAGAACAATCAACACGCTCATCTCTCCATCCGCCCGCGGTGGCCAGGGTCGAGCGCGGCGATGCCGTCGCGTACCGTGGGATAGCGCAGCTTGAACCGCAGTTCCTCCTTGATCCGGCGATTCGAGAGCCGGCGCGACTCGTTCATGAACGACAGCGCGTTGGCTGCAATGCGCAGACCGGCTTCGGCGCGCGACACGCGCGGCGGCCGCGGCAGGCCGCAACGGTCGGCAACCAGGTCAAAGTAGTCTCCGATCTTGAGCATGCTGTCGTCGCTCGCGTTATACATGCGCCCCGCATGGCCGAAGCGCAAAGCCGCAATCAGCATGCGCGCGAGATCTTCCGCATGCACGTGATTGCTGTAGCCGTCCTCATGGGAGAGAATCGCCGGCATGCCGGTGCGCAGGCGCTCCAGCGGCAGCCGCCGCTCGGAATAAATGCCCGGCGCACGCAAGATCGAGACGCGTACTCCGCTTCTCTTTCCCCATTCGCGCAACTGGTGCTCGGCGTCCGCCCGCCGGCGCGCGCGCCCCGTTTGCGGACGCAGTGCGCGCGTTTCGTCCACCAGTTCGCCCGCGCAGTCTCCGTACACCCCGCTGGTGCTGATGTAGACCAGTTGCTGTGGTAGACTTTTACCCTTTGCAAGCGCTGCAATCAGGTGAGCGGTGCGCGTATCACGCGTGCCACGAGGCGGCGGCGGAGCACTGTGCAGGACGTCATGCGCAACGCCGGCCAATCCGTCAAGACTTGCCGCGTTATCGAGGTCCCCCGTAATCGGCACTACGCCGTGCGCGCGCAAGACAGGCACGCGGTCGCGATTGCGGGTCAGGGCATAAATGCGATAGCGCGCGCGCAACGGCGATATAGCGCGCAGCGCTACGTCGCCGCAACCGATGATCAACAAACGCCGCATAGTGTGCGAATTCTAAACCAAAAAAGCAGTCCTTCACCGGTGCCGGAAATAATCGCGGTTTTCCATGCCCAGCCAAGTAACGATCCAGCCCAGTAACCACATCTTCACGGTCCAGGACGACGAGACCATACTCGATGCCGCGCTGCGCGAAGGCTACGTAATCTCGTACGGATGTCGCAATGGCGCATGTGGCACGTGCAAAGGCACGGTGCTCGCCGGCACCGTCGATTACGGCACCTATCAGGAAAGCGCGCTCTCGGGCGCCGAGAAGCGGCTCGGCATGGCGCTCTTCTGCCAGGCGAAGCCGCGCGGCGACGTTGTGATCCAATGCCGGGAAGTTGACGCGGTCCGGGATATCCCGATCAGGACGCTGCCGTGCCGCGTGCAGAAAATGCAGCGCGTTGCCGCCGACATCATGGTGCTGTACCTCAAGTTGCCGGCATCGGAAAGGCTGCAGTTTCTGGCCGGTCAATACGTTGACATTCTGTTGAAGGATGGCTCCCGCCGCAGTCTGTCGATGGCCAACGCGCCCCACGACGACGAATTCCTGCAACTGCACCTGCGCAATTATGGCGGGCCGTTCAGCCAGCACGTGTTCGAGAAAATGCAGGAACGCGACATACTGCGGTTTGAGGGTCCCCTCGGCACGTTTTTCCTGCGCGAAGGCGGCGACCGGCCCGTCATCCTGCTTGCCAGCGGCACCGGCTTTGCCCCCATCAAGGCGCTCGTCGAGCACGCGTTTCACTCCGACAACCCGCGGCCGATGGTGCTGTATTGGGGCGCGCGCGTGCGTGCCGACCTCTACATGCCGAAACTACCCGAGGAATGGGCCGCGAAGCACAATAATTTCAAATACGTGCCGGTTCTGTCGGATCCGCTGCCAGGCGACCACTGGACCGGCCGCACGGGTCTCGTCCACCAGGTGGTGATGCAGGACATCCCGGACCTGAGCGGCTGCCAGGTTTACGCGTGCGGTTCGCCGCTGATGGTCGAATCCGCGCACCGCGACTTCACGTCGCAATGCGGTCTGTCCGAAGACGAGTTTTTTTCCGACGCATTCACGCCTGCGCCGCCCCGGTAACGTCCCCGCCCCGCCGCCAGGAACGCAAAGCTCACCACGGACGGCTGTACAGTAAAAGTCGACCCGGCAATGGCGGGGATTGCCGCGATCTGCAACAGAAGTCGTCCATACACGCAGTTTTTCCCGGGCGTGCCTGGCGGCCCGGCTTTAGAGCGATGTTCTGCGCCGGCCGCCGGTCGATTGCCTGAGCTGAGCGACGGCGAGATCGAGGCTGGCGCGATAATGCCGGCGCGCCGCGTCGGTGTTGCCAAGCTGGTCGTCCAATTGCGCGAGCGCGAGATACGCAGTATAGGTAGGTTCGACCGACAGGCTCGCCTCGAGGTAATTGCGGGCCTTGCCCCACAACTCCTGCCGCGCGCACAGCCTGCCGAGCGTAAGCAGCAGCACCGCATCGCGCGGATTGCTCTCGAGCCAGTGCTCGGCGCGCTCGATCCGTTTTATCGTATCGTCGCCGCCGCATTCGGCGTAGATACCGGCCAGTTCGGAATCCCACTCCCGCGCCAGCGCCTGCTCGATAATCCGGATCGCCTGCGCGTAACCTCCGAGCGTCATGAAGCATTGCGCGGCAGCGGCGGCGACCTTGGTATCGCGCTGCTGTTCGGCGGGGATTTTCTGCCAGCGGTCCTCGAGCGCGCGCAGATCGAGCGTTTCGCGCTGCAGGTTCCCGGTGTGCGCGGCGCGCCGCAACTGGTTCGCCTGCGTGGCATCGAACACGCCGCGACGTTCCAGTTGATCGATCAGCGGCAAAGTCTGCGCCCAGTTCCGGGCCTGCTGCTGCGCCTTCAGTTCGAGGCGCAATGCCGTCGTGTGCTTTTTCGGCAATGCCTTCAGGGCGACCAGCGCTTCCTGGGCGCGCCGTTGATCGAGCAGCATGCCGGCCGCGGCGACGGCGCGCAGCGCCGCGGCGTCGGGGGCGATGCGCTCCGCGCGCGCGAGATAAGCGTCGCGCGCGTCGTATTGGCGCATTTCGTGCGCCGCGCGTGCGGCGACGACCGCGCCGAGCGCCGGCGTCTCGGTGGACTCCATCGCGCGCGCGGCGGCTTTCTCGGCGCGCCCGTAACGTCCCTCGAAGAACGCGCTCACGGCGTCGAGCATGGAACTGCGCGCATTCTCGCGGCGGTGGCGCTCGCGATACCGGCGAACCTGCGCGGGCAGGCCGATGGCGCCCATGACAAAGCGCAGCAGGAGGTAAGCCGCCGCGAAGCCGCCGGCCAGCAACAGCGCCAGCAGATTGAGCGTCAGCTCGACGCGGTACGGAGGCCATACGAAAAGCGCATAGCCGGTGTTGGCGCGCAAAGCGAGCGCCAGCCCTACCGCCAGCGCAAAGAGGCCCAGGATCCAGAATATCCAGCGCATGCGCTACCCGCTCAGCGACCGCGCTCGCGCGTCAGGCGATAGTTGCGCACGGCGTCGAGGCTCGCCGTGACGTCAGGCACCTCGATGCCGACCCGGCTGTCGTGCAACTGGCGCACTGTTACGGCGGCGTTGGCGACCGCCTTGTCGCGTGCGTCGTAATAGCGCGTGAGCCATTCGCGCGCCGCGTTGAGGTCCGCCCGGAAGCTTTTCTCGTCGCGCGCGAGCAACGCGAGGCGCGCCGCCAGCAGCCGCAGCTTCAGATTTTCGCGCAGAAAATAAGTCTGGCCCGGCGCGAGCAGCGGGACATCGGGGCGATCCATTTTCTCGATGCGGATGAGATCGCGCATATCGCGCCACAGCTCGCGGGTAAACCGCGTCCAGGCATTGGCGCCGGGGTCAGCCGCGAGCCTGGCGGCGGGCGCCGTATCGAGGGGGTGCCCCTCCATCGCGAGCGGCAATGCGTCTATGACGCCCATCAGGTTGTCGAGCCGCGCGCTGATGCCGATCACGTCGACGTAGGGCGCGACCTTGAGACGTTCGATATCACGCGCAAGTACCTTGCGCAAACCCGCGAGCTGCGGCCGGTCGATGCGCGCGAGACGCGCATCCGCCGCCTGCACGGCGATCAGCGCGGACTTGACGTTGCCCGCGATCTGCAATTGCTGGCTGGCGACCAGCAGCGTCTGCTCGACGTCGGTGAGCAGCGATTCATCGCGGCTGCGGGACAGTTCCTGGTACAGCGCCTCCAGCGCGATCTGCTGGTTCTGCGATTCCTGCAGCTTGCCTTCCAGCACGCCCAACTTGACCTGCGCCTCGCGGGTGGCTTCGCGCACCTGCGCGACGACGCCGCGGCTCTCCTTGTTTTCGACATCGGCGACGGCGAGCCGGCGCGCCAGTTCGAGTTGCAGCGCATTGATCTGCTGGTGGCTCGCGTACCATTGCCACGCGAGCAGCACGACCGCGATCACTGCCGTTATGGCCGCGATTTGCAGGTAATGCGGTCGTGGCGGCGCAGACAGTGCAGGCGGCGCATCCGCCGCGGGCGCGGGCGCAGGTGCAGGTGCAGGTGCAGGTTCGGATGCCGGTGTCTTTGACGATTCTTCCATGAGCCGCACTCTAATCAGTGGCGATGCCGCTGTAAACAGGCGCCGGCAAACCACTGCCGCAAACCCTGCACGATCCCGTCATCTCCCTGCGCCGTCACCACGACCGTGGCCAGACCGAGTTCGCCCGCCGTCTCGCCTATGCGTGGATGCGGCACGAACAATGGCGTTGTTTGCAGCCGTAACCGGCCGGCCGCACCGACCAGCGCGACCAGGTTTTGCAGGCCCTCGCTGCTGGTGACCGTGATCGCGTGCAGTTCGTCCCGTGCCCACGCCTCCAGCAACGGCGCGGCGTCGATGCGCGGCCGCCCGCGCCGGTAACATGCGGCATATTCGACGGCCGCGCCCCGCGCGGTGAGCGTGTCACCGAGTAAATCGCGGCCGCCTTCGCCACGGAAGATTACGATCCGCTTGCCGGTGACGTCCTGCATCGGCGGCAGTTCGAGCAGTGCTTCACTGTCGAAGCGCGCGGGCGCTATCACGGCGGTCACTCCGCATAGTTTCAATTCGCGCACGCTGCCGCGGCCAACCGCCGCGAACCGCACGCGCGCCGGCAGCGTGCGCCGCGCGTGGATCAGGCTGAGCGCCTTCATTACCGCGTTCGGGCTCACGAATACCGCCCAGTCGAATTCGTCCAGCCGGTCGATCAGCGCCAGCAGCGGTCGCGTATCGTCGAGACC
>JAYWDM010000411.1:0-4236 GCA_043779885.1 Betaproteobacteria bacterium
GTGGGGAATTTTCACCAAACACCGCGCGATTGACCGCTTGTCGGGCCGGCGATATAGTCGCGGGCAGTCAAAAGAGGCGTTTAAATTTCCTATTCGCTCGATCAAAAGCTTTCCTCTGCGAACCTCCGCGTCCACCGCGTCCTCTGCGTTGGGAGTTGGGTTTTGCAGAAAAGCGAACGGACGCATGCGTCATCGTACCCGGGGTCGGACCACGCTATGTCTCAGTACTTAAAAGATTTGTCGCCCAAAAGAAGGTGTTATTAAGCCTTAGAAGATCATTTTCACCCTCGAAAATGGCCGTATAAGACCCTCTCTCTTGTTCGCAAGCCCGAGCCTTAGTAATACGGCGGACCACATCGTGCGACCCTTATGTTTTTTCGCCCCGGCTTTTGAGCCATTTCCAGGCTGCCGTGAAAATGCCCGCGAGCCCGCCTGCGCCTAGCAGAATGAGCCATTTATCGATTTCCTGGAAAATCTCGTACAAGGTCCGTTGCCGCGCCTTCACGATCACCTTTTCGTGAAAACTGTCGATCAAGTGCCGTCCCGAGCCCGGGTCGATCCAGACATCGAGGCTGAGCAGGAGGCCTGCATCCGATGCAATCTTCGGCGTCACCCGCCAGTTCCACTTCGCCCAGCTTTCGCCCTCCAGAGATTGCGATACCGGCTCCTTCGGGTCAACGTCGAAATCGTCACCCCCTCTAAGCTGCGCGATCATCTTGTCACCGACCGGAACGTTGCGAGTGTCGATGTCGCCCGCCGATAGCACATCCTTCTGGCCGGGTGAATTTTTCGGCAGCCTGCTTTTGATCTGATCCATCGTCTGTTTGAGATGCGCGGCAAGCGCCTCCTGGAGTTTCTGGGCTGGCATAGTCCGGTCTATCCAGAGATCCACGAATACGGCTTGCTTCTCCACCATTTGCCCCGGCACGTAGTAGGCGGCACTCCCATACGGGTATGTTTGCGGGGGCGTCGGCCCCGGCGTCCCCGCCGCAGGACCACCAGCCGTCGTCGGAGGCAATATCGAAGTCGCGGCAGCGCCGGCGGCCATTTCGGCCTGAAATTTGGCAGTGTAGTTTGCCGGTCCAGATGCCGGCACCTTGTCTGCAGGCGGTCGGGCGGCCGATCTTGCCGGCGGTGGTAAAGGTTTCAGGGCCACCGCTGCGGCGGCCGGTTTGGGCGGCGGGGGTGGAGAAGGTTTCGGCGCGACCGGAGCGGCGCCCACCTTTGAATTTGCTTCGGCGCGGGCAATGTTTGCCGAATCCACAGCCGGTACCTTGCCTGCGGCCGGTTTTGGCGGCGGCGGGGGTGAAGCAGGTTTCGGAGCGGGCGCTGCGGCGGCTGGCCTTGGAATTGCCTCGACGGGGGCAATGTCCGCGGAAGACTGAGTTCGGCTGGTGGCACACGCTGCCTGCAGAAGCACCGACAATAACAGCAATGCGAATCTGGCCAAATTGGCTCCGAAAAGTTTGGCGCTTTCAGATCAAGCGGGATTCTTCCCGGCACAGCATCGACCTACCCACATGGGTCGTCAAGCGCAGAATGCGCTGTTCAGCAAGACCAGCATCGATTTCATCGCGCGCTTCGCCTCAGGCAGCAGGCGGCGGGTTTGAATCCTCTGGCGGTTTCTTCTTGCGGAAAAACACGGCGCTGGCGCCGGCAACGGTGAGCAAGGCGACCTTCCAGAACTTGAGCAGGAACACGCCCATCATCGCAAAGAGCCCGAGCTTCTTCGCGGCAATGCCGCCGACCAGCGCGGCAAGCCCGTACTCGGCGACTTTGTCGGTCGACGAATTGAAGTCGGCGTAGCGTTTGCCGTCGTTGAAGTTGAGCGACGCCAGCAGTTGCTGCGCGTCGGGCCTGTATTGTTCGATCAGAGTGAGATCGGTCACGAGGTTGAAACTGACGTAACCCTCGCGTCCCAGCACATACGTGTTGTAGTTGACGCCCTGACCGGCGCCGGGTTGCGCGCTCTTCTCCCGAGAGGCCGCGGACCAGGCGAGCCGCTGCGTCATGCCGTCGTAGGCAGGCGGCTGCACCCAGCCCACGACTTCGATTTCGGGGATGCCGCGACTGCGGCGCTCTTCGTTTTGCGCGACCGTGCTTTCTTTCATGTTATTCAGTAACTCGTCCGCGTTCCAGGTCTTGGCGTCATCGTCTTTGATATAACCGGCATCGACATAGCGCACGACCGCCATCCATTTCGCATCGTCGCGTTCGGGAAATACCATGCCCAGCAAGGTGGAGCCGCCAGGGTTGCCCATCACCTTCAGTAACGCTTCCGCCTGCTGCTGCGGCACGAAGACGTAACCCTTGGGCAACGAAAGTGTAGCCTGTGCGCGCAATTGTACGGTCTGCGGTCCGTGCTGCGACGCCTTGTCGGCTTCTGCGAGAGCAGCCTGTCTTTCCGCCGCGAGATCCGGTGTTGCCGCGCGGATGGCAGGATTTGCGAACGCTGCCAAAAAGCAAAAAAGCAGCGCGCGCCACAGCGTGTGACCGATATTTGTCATGGTGCTCTCCCTGAATACGCCCGCCAGCGATAATTGTCCCGACAGCTTCCGCCTGGCCGCGGGTCGCGTCAACTAGCCATATGACGTAGTCAAGCTTGACGTCCCAGTCCCAGTAAGCAATCTGCGCAGCGTTGAGTCCTCAAGTGGACAGTTTCAAATTCACGGCCTGCCCCGGCAATTCAATCGCGCTGCGCGCAATTCCATACAACGCCCACAGCAGCAGCGTCGGAATCACCAGCGTTTGCAGCAGGAAAATCACGATGATCTTGAGGATGTGCTCGATCTCCCGCTCGACCGAGCCTTTCAGATTGTCGAAGCGCTGCTTGAGGTCGCCGGTTTGCGACAGCCAGCCTTTCATCGTGTCCATTATTCCCTGGCTCTCGGTGGACGAGGGCACCGGAGGATACTGCTTCGCCGCCTGGCCCGACGACGTGTCGATGACGAGCTGGCTCGCCGCGTAGTCGGCGGCGAGGAATTTCTGCGACAGCAGATCAGTGCCGATCGTCACCACCGGGATCGCGAAGCGCAGCATCAACAGGATCACGAGCACCCGCGACAGCCATGCGGGCGCCTGCTGGCGCCGAAAATAAAGCCAGGTCCAGCCGGCCGCGGCGGCTGTGAGCGCCAGCGATATCAACCAGTAGCCGCCGATGCTGATCAACACCTTTTGAATGCCAAAGGCGACGCTCGCCGCGAGCATCAGCGCGGAAAACTGTTCCACCACGTCGTTGAGCGGATCGAGGACCTGGCCCGGCGTGAGCGTTACGCCGACGCCGAACGGTTGGGCGGAAATCTCGGTGCCCTGCGCGACGGAGATCAGCGCGTTCAATGTTCTGGCCGCGGCAAAGCTGACCAGCGCGCGCTTGAGCCCCGCATCGACCTGCCTGATCGCGGGCGCATCGAGCGGCGAGAGCCAGGAACAGAGAATCACGGTTGCCGCGAATAGTGCCAGGATAATTCTGCGCGCGATTTGCATTTTCTTATCTCCCACGGGTGATGTTTCTGACAGGACTGAATTTTCGAGGCAGCTTCTGCCTGCCCCATGCCGCCGTCAAGCGCTATACGCATTAGCGCGTGCAAGGCAGTGCCGACCGGCTCTTCCCGCGCAGGTCAAGTCGTCCAGACCCGGGTAACGCGCCGAATTCTTCCGCGCTATGCTCGGTAGCCCACAGACCGGGTCCCGGACGCGGTCCACAATTGTCCACATGATGAAGCGCCCGCCAACGCGGGATTTGAATTGTGCCTCGATCCGTTACAGGGCTGAAAGGATAACCAATGAAACCGACAATCACAGCAATACTCGTTGCCGTCACGCTGTCGCTCACGGTTGCGGGGGCGCAAGCCGCCGGCGGTATGACCAGCAGTAGCGGCGCGTCCAGCGTAGCGGAAATGTTGCAAAGAAAACACGCCACTGAATTGCGCGCGCAGTTTGTCACGGAAGGCCGCGCCGAAGACATCCGCAAAATGGACGAAGCAACAGCGCAGCGGCTGCAGGCGCAGCGTGATCAGGCTTATGTGCGCGTAAACGATCAACTCGCCCACAGAGCCGGCCCCGAGGGGCAGGGGATCGATGCCCGCGCTCTCGATTGCGATGCGGATGCGATACAAACAAAAAAATTGAAGAATTATTGAGTATTACGTATTCGGCGACACCGCGCCCTCACCCTCGATCCCTCTCCCCGAGGGAGATGGAAGCAAAGCCCTTCTCTCTCGGGGAAGCGAAGCGAGG
>JAYWDM010000412.1:0-4236 GCA_043779885.1 Betaproteobacteria bacterium
GTGTTGGTCGCGGCGGACTCCTCCCACGCGCCGACGCGGGTGAAGATGTGCGAAGGCATGTGCAGCGCGTGCGGCGCTTCGGGCGCGATGCCGGCGTAGCGCCGCGCCGCGTTCAATCCCTGCTGCGCGATGGGCGGCGCATCGTAGCTGTGGATCAGGTAGTGCGCAACACCCGGGTGGTCGGGGTATTTGACGAATTGCTTTTCGAGGATCGCCGCCGCCTTGAGGTACGCCGCGTAGGTCTGGTCCGATTGCAGCTGCGTGCCGGCAATATAGAGCGCCGAGAAAATCTGCGCTTCGTCGTCCTGCGGATAGCGGGCGGCCAGCGCCTCGTACGCCTTCGCGCGGGCGAGCTGACGTACGCGCTCGGGGCGGTTGGCCCAATCATCAAAGTAAGCGGCGACCGCCTCGATGTAATCGCGTTCGCGCGCGGTCCTGGCGCCGATCCTGCGGCCTTGTTCTATCATCGCCAGCGACTGCTCGGCGCCCCTGGCGGATGCGCCGACTCCAGCGAGCGGGTTCGACATCATGATGGAAGCAAAGCCCCAGGTCGCGATCGCGCACGCGGGATCCTGCGCAAGAACGTCGCGGAATGTTTTCTCCGCCGCGCTGTACCAGAACGAGTGCAGCATCGCGACACCGCGCAGAAACAGCGGCTGCACTTTCGGATCGCACGAGTTTTCAAACGCGACGTTGCCGAGCTGGCCTTTGCCTTCGTCGTCGTCGTGCGCGAGCGACGCGGCAGGGTGCAGCAGCAGAAGGGCGCATACGGCGACAAGATATTTAAGCGGATTCATGGCATTCCCCTTTTTCCAAAGCTATCAACTGCGGACCGGGCGACCGGCATAGCAAACAGGTGAAAAAAATTATGATATCCCGCAGTGTCCCTGTCAAACGCCGGAACCGCATTTTCCGTCACGGGCGTTCGGCTTCACTCGATCACCTTGTCCGCGCTGATCAACAGCGACTGCGGAGTCTTGAGTCCCAGCAACTTCGCGGTTTTGCCGTTGATGACCAACTCGAGCTTGGTGGGTTGCTCGATAGGCAGGTCTCCCGCTATTGCGCCCTTGATAATCTTGTCGACGTAAGTCGCGGCGCGTCGGTAGTTGGCGGCAATGTTTCCTCCGTAGCTCATCAGGGCGCCGGCCTCCGTGTATTGCGGATACGGACACATCGATGGAATCCGGAACTTCGTCGCCAGGTCCGCGATCTGCTGCCGCTGCTGGTTAAAAAGCGGATCTGGCAGGACGATCACCGCGCCAATCCTGTCTTTGACCATCGCGGAAAACGCAGTGGCAATTTCCGCTACGCTGCGCGCGTTCCCCAGTATGATCCGGATGCCGCCCGCTGTGGCCTGGATGTTTTTTACGTAGTACGCGTGACGCGCGTTGTCCGGGTTCATCAGAATCGCCACCCGCGATAGTTTCGGCACCATGCTCGACAAGAGTTCCAGGTATTTTGCGCTGATATCCTCCACGAAATTCGACACGCCGGTCACATTGCCGCCGGGGCGTGCAAGGCTCTTAACGAGGCCAGAACGCACGAAATCGGCGCCGCTGCCGACGACGATCGGCATCGTGGCCGACGCTTTTTGCAGTGCGCGGACAATCGACGGAGTACCTGCACACACGACAACATCCACATTGCTCTGTACGAGTTCAGCCGCCAGACCCGGCACGATCTCGACGCGGTTCTCGGCAAACCGTGCCTCGATGACGAAGTTCTTGCCCTCGACGTAGCCCAAATCGCGCATGCCTGCGCGGAATGCGACCCGCAAGTAATCCGCGTCAAGCGAAACCGGGCGGGCCGACTGGCTGAGCCAGCCTATGCGCCAGACTTTCGCCGCCGGCTGGGCGCGAGAGTAAAGAGGAGAGCCGAGCGCGGCCGCGCCGAGAGCGATGATCAGTTTGCGGCGATGGTTCATTGCATCACCCTGTCGGCAATAAGAAGTCGCGCCGCGTTGAGCGGCACAACGTGTCCGTTCCAACGCGGCGGCGCGAGCCAGCCATCGTTGAGGATTCCGGAAATGGCAGACAAACCATTTCCGCTCGACGCTCGGCCCCCTCGCGTGCGTCGATGCTGCGACGCAGGCTCTCCCCCCTGCTTGCGGGAGTAGGGTTGGGGATGAGGGTGAGGACGGCGTCAACAATGTTGACGTAGCCCGACAGGTGTCCGCTCTCGCGCACTATTCGATCACCTTCGTGGCTTGCACCAGTATCGAGTTGGGAATCTTGACGCCGAGCGCTTTGGCGGTTTTCATGTTTATGATCATTTCGAATTGGGTCGGTTGCTCGACGGGGAGATCGCCGGGTTTCGCGCCTTTGAATAATTTATCGATGTAGTACGCGGCGCGCGGAAAATATTTGGCTGGAATCGCGCCATATCCTATCAGGCCGCCGCTATCGGGAAAATTCGAAGGCCCGACTGAAGGAAGCCGCATCTGTTCGGCGAGCACTGCAATGACCGCAAAGTTCGGCTGGAACATCGTGTCTATGGGAATGACTACTGCGCCGGCACCCTTTTTCGCCATCGTCGCGAAAGCGCTCTTGATCTGATCGAGATTTCCGGCTTCGTATTTTTGCAACCCGATCTTCAGTGACTTCGCGGCATTTTCCGCCATCTTGAAAATGACGCCGTGCATCACGCTTTTTGGATTGATGAGGATGGCGACCTGTTTTACGCGCGGGAATGCGTCGCGGACCAGTTCGAGACGCTTCACCGTGATGTCGGGCTCAAGGATGGCAACTCCCGTCACATTGCCGGTTGGATGCGCGAGGCTTGTGACGATGCCGGCGGCGATGGGATCGCCGACGCCCACCATGACGATCGGTATCGTCGAAGTGGCCTGCTTTGCCGCAATGGTGCACGGCGTGCCGACGGCCACCAAAACGTCAACGTTCAAGCGGGCGAGTTCCGCAGCGAGAGCCGGCAGTCGTTCGTATTGGCCCTCCGCCCAGCGGAACTCGATGACTATGTTCTTGTTCTCGACATAGCCGAGGTCGCGCAGACCCGCGCGCACAGACTCGGCAACCTCCGCTCGACCGATCGCCGATGCGCCATCCAGAAACCCGATGCGCCAGATTTTTGTCGGCTGGGCGAGAAGCGAGAGGGGAGAGGCGAGCGCACTTGCACCGAGTGCAATCATTAATTCGCGGCGAGTATTCATTTGATTTCCTTAAGCCCGACAACCGCGATGCGCCGCGTTGAACGGCACGCCGTGTCCGTTCCAACGCGGCGGCGCGAGCCGGCAGCGTGCTGTCCGATCTCGCGCACTATTGGATCACCTTGTCCGCGCTTATAAGAAGCGACTGCGGAATTTTCAGGCCCAGCGACTTCGCGGTCTTGCCGTTGATGAACATTTCAAATTTCGTCGGTTGTTCGACAGGCAGGTCGGCGGGTTTGGCGCCCTTGAGAATTTTGTCCACGTAGACTGCGGCGCGCTGCGCGCTGTCGGCCTGGTTGCGCCCGTAGCTCATCAGGCCGCCGGCTTCTGCGAATTCCCGGCCTCCGGCGATCGACGGCAGCCGCTGTTTCGCTGCGCGATCGACGATCTGGCGCATGTTCTGGTTGAAAAGCGAGTCGGCCGCCACGATGACCGCGCCGACGTTTTCCCGCGCCATGGTGGCGAATGCTTTCTCGATCTCCGCCACCGTCCGCGCTTCCACCGGCAAAATTTTTGCGTTGGTGCTCCAGGCCGCAGCGAGGACGCTTTTCAGAATCAGGAGATTGCCCGAGTTGGCGGGATTCATCAGCACGGCGACACGGGAAAGTTTGGGCACTATGGTGAGCAGCATCTCAAATTGCTTGGGACTGACGTCGCCGGACATGCTCGTCAGCCCGGTGATGTTGCCCCCGGGGCGCGCGAGGCTCGCGACGAATCCCGCGCGCACCGGGTCGCTGGAACTGATCATGACGATCGGTATCGTGGCGGTGGCTTTGCGTGCAGCCTGGGTGACCGTCGTGTTTTCGGTCATGATCGCGTCCATTTTCAATTGCGCCAATTCGTTCGCGGCGGCGAGCAGGCGCTCCGCGCTGCTGTCGGCAAAGCGCCACTCGATGACGAGGTTCTTGCCCTCGACGTAACCGAGTTCGGCCATGCCGCGTAGAAATGGACCCACCACATAATCGGATTCAAAAGAACCCGGGCGGCTGCGTGCCGACAAATGACCGATGCGCCAGACTTTGTTCTGGGCGTAAGCGGTAAGCGGCGAGGCGAGCGCGGATGCGCCGAGAGCG
>JAYWDM010000413.1:0-4235 GCA_043779885.1 Betaproteobacteria bacterium
TGCGAGTATCTCACGGGAGGCCACGGGCGCGGCGCGGGCAGGGCCGGCGTCCGCACCGGTTGGTAAAAATATGAAAGAAACCCTTTCTGCATCCAGCCTGCCCGCAGGCGGGAGTTCCATTAACGTACCAGCAGCGTATACCAGCCGGTTCGTCGAGGCCGGCGGCTTGCGGCTGCACTATCTCGATTACGGCACCGCGGGACGTCCGGCCATGCTTTGCGTACACGGCGGCGCCGCGCATGCCCACTGGTTCGACTTCGTGGCGCCGGGCCTGGGCGTGGATCACCACGTGCTCTCGATAGACCAGCGCGGCCACGGCGAAAGCGCGTGGGCGCAGCCCCCTGACTACGCCTATGGGCGCTTTGCGGCGGACCTGAACGAGGTGGTGGAAAAACTCGATCTGCATGACTTTGTGCTGATCGGACACTCGATGGGCGGCACGATCGCGCTCACGTATGCCGCCGCTTATCCCGGGCGCGCGGCGAAGCTCGTCGTCGTCGACTCGACAGTGCACATGAACGCCGAGCGCGTCGCCGCATTGCGGGAAGTCGGCGCGCGGCAGGGCAGCAACTACGCGACGCGTGACGAGTTCATTGCGCGCTTTCGCCTGCGGCCGGCCGGCACTGTGGCGGCGCCCGAGGTCATGCGCCATCTCGCCCGCAACAGCAGCCGCCAGCACGCCGACGGCAGTTGGCGGCACAAATTCGATCGCAATGTTTACGCCACGCGCGAAACTGTGGACGGCCTGCCGTGCTGGAACCGCATCAGCATTCCGGCGCTCCTCGTCAAAGGCGCACTCAGCGAACGCATCACGCCGCAGATCTTCGCCGCGGTGAAAGCGCGTTGCCCGCAAGTCGAGTTAACCGAGGTGCCCGCCAGCAATCACCACGTCACGCTCGACAACCCCGCCGGGTTCGTGCGCGCGGTGAAGGCATTTCTGGAGAAGCACTGATAGCCATCGACAACCCTGCAGGATGGGTTGAGGCCGTCGCGGCCGATACCCATCGGTTCGCGCGTTATTCCTGATGGGTATCGCTGCGCTCCACCCATCCTACGTACGGACCGTAGCCCGGAAGGAGCGCAGTGCATTCCGGGTTCCCTTGCCCGCAATAATCTGTTCCCGGATTTCATTTCATTCATCCGGGCTACGCGTGCTATCTGACCGCAGTTGGAGTGATGAATGAGTAAAAAAATTCGCCGGTCGTGGCTCCTCGTGCCGATGTCGAAGCCGGAATTGATTGCGCAGGCAGCGCGGTCGTCGGCTGATGCCGTCGTGCTCGATCTCGTGGAACTGGTGGCCGCTGCGGACCGGGACGAAGCCCGCAAGAATGTCCAGGCTGCGCTGCAAACCGCGCACGCAGGCGGCGCTGAGATTTTCGCGCAGGTCGATCCGGCGGCGCTGCATGCCGACCTCGACGCTTGTGTGTGGCCGGGACTCAGCGGCGTGGTGGTGACGCGCGCGGAGTCATCCGCGCAGATCGTGGAAATCGCCGCGCTGCTCAAACGGCTGGAGGGCGAGCGCGGGTTGCCGGCCGATTCGCTGGAGATCATTCCGGCGCTGGAAACGGCTGGCGGCAATCATGCAGCCTGTGAAATTATCGGCGCGAGCCCGCGCGTAGCGGGCGCAACACTCGGCCGCGCGGACCTGATCATGGATCTGCGGCCGGAACCGTCGGGTGAAATTCATCTCATGCCGTACTTCATGCAGCGGCTGATCATCATCGCGGGCGCCGCCGGCGTGACCCCGGTCGGCGCATGGTGGCGCGCGCCTGACCGCGGGCTGCTCGCCACGCCGGAAAACACCTTGGACGCGGCGCAGCGTGGCCGGGCGATCGGCTTCAGGGGCGCGATGTGCCTGAGCGCCACTCAGGTCGAGCCGCTTAATCGGGCTTACGGCTAAGAGTGCATTTCAAAATGACAATAAGAACTGTCATTGCGAGGAGCGCCGCGACGACGCAATCTCAATCAATCAGCGACGAGATTGCCGCGGCCCTGCGGGCCTCGCAATGACCCAATTCATTATCAGACGCGCTTTGAGGATGGATGAATGACCAGACCAACAACCGTGCGCCGTTCGGGGCTGACCATGCCGGTGGTCACGGCGCGTTTCATCGACAACGCGTGGCGCCGCGGTTGCGACTTCGTCACGATCGACCTCGAAGACTCCGTCCCGCAGCATCTGAAGGCGCACGCCCGCAGCCTCGTCAAAGACGCCATCGCGAATGTATCCAGAGGCGGGGCGGAGGCCTTCGTGCGCATTAACCACGACCTCGTGGAGGCCGATCTGGAGGGCGCCGTGTGGCCGGGCTTAAAGCGCATCAAGTATCCCAAGACCGAGCACGCTGCCGAGGTTCGCCGGCTCGACGAAATCATCACGCGCCTTGAACTGGAGCGCGGCATCGCGCCCGGCTCCGTCGAGATCGACCCCGGCATCGAGACCGCGCTCGGCACCGCCAACGTGTTCGAGATCGCGGCGGCGAGTCCGCGCGTCAGGGAGTTCGGCGCGAGCACCGGCGGCTACGATCTGTCGCGCGACCTGGGCGTGGAAATGTTCGTCGACTTCGACCAGTTCGTGTATTCCAAGGGCGAAGCGGAACTGGCCGCGCGCACGCTGGGCCTCGGCGTGCGGGCAGCACCTTTCATGGCGAATACCACGGGCAGCGTCAGCGATCCCAACCGCGCGTTGCGGCAGGCCGCGGCCGCGCGCAAATGCGGTTTTCACCTCGGTGGCGGCGGGCTCAATCCGGCGGTCGTCGACGGACATAACGTCGGCCTCACGCCGACCGAAGTAGACGTGCGCGACGCGCGCGCGGTGCTGGAGCAGTATGCCGCGCTCGCCGGGACGGGCGACACGTGGCGTGCAATCGAGGGCCGCGTGATTGACGGCTACGCAGCGGCGCGCGCGCGCGACACGCTGGAATGGGCCGCTTTATGCGCCGCGCGCGATCACGAAAAAGCAGACGCCGTCGCGCGCGTGAAAGCGGCGCAGGCCGCGGAAAAATAGTTTCGTCTACACGCGGTAGCAACGCGTTCAAGTATCCCCCCTCTCCCCGCTTCAGCGGGGAGAGGGGCGGGGTGAGGGGCAGCGGTCCAAATGGGAATCTTGAAATACACCGTCGTAGTACTCGCCGTGGCCGCGATACCCACTGCAGCGGCCGACCGCGCATACCCAACGAAGCCAATTCGTCTAATCGTTCCCTATGCGCCAGGCGGCGGGAACGATACGATGGCGCGGCTGATCGGCACCAAGCTGGGCGCGGCGTGGAACCAGCAGGTGATCATCGACAATCGACCCGGCGCCAACGGGCTGGTCGCGGGTGAAATCGCCGCCACCGCCGCGCCCGATGGTTACACGCTGTTCATGGCCAACATTGGCAGCCATGCGATCAACCCTGCCCTGTACAAAAAGATCCCGTACGACCCGGTGAAGGATTTCGCCGCGGTGTCGTTGCTGGGAACCACGGCGAATGTGCTGGTCGTTCATCCGTCGACACCGGTCAGGAATCTGCAGGAACTCATTGCGCTCGCCAAAGCGAAACCGGGCCAATTGACGTACGGCTCGAACGGCAGCGGCAGTTCGCAGCATCTGGCGGGCGTGCTCTTCGGCAGCACGTTCGGTCTTGACCTCATCCACGTGCCGTACAAAGGCACCGGCCCGATGCTGAACGATCTCCTCGGCGGGCAGATCTCGCTTAGCTTCGCCAACATGGTCGTCGCGCTGCCCCAGGTGCGCGGGAAGCGTCTCACCGCCATCGCGGTGACGTCGCTCAAACGCTCATCCGCGCTGCCGGACGTTCCCGCGCTTGCGGAAACGTCAGCCGGGTTCGAGGCGACATCCTGGTGGGGCGTCGTCGCGACGAAGGGCACGCCCGCGGACGTCGTCGCCGCGCTCAACCGCGAGATCGCCAAAGGGCTCGCTGCGCCTGACATCAAAACGTTTTTCACCGGCGCCGGAATTGAAGCGGCGAGCACGACGCCGCAGGAGTTCGCGGCCTTCATAAAGTCCGAACTCGCGAAATGGGCGAAGGTGGTCAAAGAGTCGGGCGCGCGGGCGGATTAGCAGTTTATTGAAAAACACATCATGCTGTCATTGCGGTGAGCCGTCAGCCGCGAGCGTAGCGTGGCGGTCAGCGCGATAATCTCGTATTTTGCGCAATCAACGAGTGACGAGATTGCTTCGTCGTTTTTGGCTCCTCGCAATGACAGTCTCTGCCGATTTTCAATAAACTGTTAGG
>JAYWDM010000414.1:0-4235 GCA_043779885.1 Betaproteobacteria bacterium
GGCGCGCGGCCTCGGTTTCAGCGCGGCGGTCGATTCGGGCGAGATGTTCGCCCGGTATTTCGCCCAGTATCGCGCGGGAAAAATCGTTCCGTAGCGCTACTGCGTCACGAACACACGAACCCGACTTCTTCCCCCTCGTTGGGGAAAGGGGGGATGGGGGTGAAATCATTGCGCGGCACGGTAGATTTCACCCCCACCCTCGCCCTCCCCCGTCAAGGGGGAGGGACTCGAATTTTACGCACTCATACGGCGGAATGCACTGCGCTTGTCCGCCCTACGACTCAACGATTTGCGTTTTTTGCGTCCGTCCACGCACCGTCGATTTCGGGCACGCCGCTTAGCGCAAGCGCCGGTGCGAGATCGTGAATCTCGAACAGTGAGCGGCCGGCCTTGATTTGCGCGATGTCATTCACTTCGCGCTGCTGGCGCCGCTCCGCGCCTTCGATCGCCGCCACGAGCTCATGCGGACGGATCACGAGCACACCGTCACCATCCGCGCAGATCACGTCGCCGGGGCGCACGCCGACGCCGCCGCACACGACGGGCGCGTTGACGCTTCCGGCGCCGCGCTTGTCCGGATGCGCGGGCGAGACTTCGGTGAACCACACCGGGAAACGCCGCTCGCGCAGGTCGTCGACATCGCGAATACAGCCTTCGACGACGACGCCGGCCAGCTTGCGGTGCTCCGCATACACGGCAGCGAGCATTCCCCATTGCGCACCCGATGGCTCTTCCGCCTGCACGACCAGCACGTCGCCCGGTTCGGCGAGCAGGAGCGCGCGGTGCATCATAAGGTTGTCGCGCGGCGCGCAGCGCGCAGTCACCGCCGGGCCCGCGATGCGCAACCCGGCAACGAGCGGGCGCAGCGCCGGGCGCATCAGCGCGGCATCGCGACGCGCGGGGTCCATCGCTTCATAAAGGTCGGACATCGCGCACGCGGCGGCGCGCGCGACGAGGCGCGCGTCCGGCCGCACGATCGTCCGGTAAACCGCGTCCGCGCTCATGGCGACAGGATCAATCGATGCGCGCGCCGGAGGCCTTGACGACCTTGGCCCACTTCGCAACGTCGGCGACGAGCATCTTGTGGAATTCCTCGGGCGTCGTGATCAGCGCCTCGGCGCCCTGCCCCTTGAAGAAGTCCTGCATCTCCTTCGTCTTCAGCACGTCCGCCGCGTCGGCATTGATCTTGCGCACGATGCGCGTGTCGATGCCGGCCGGCGCGAGGACACCCCACCACGGGTTGACGTCGAAGCCGCGCAGTCCTGATTCGGCGATGGCCGGGACATCCGGCGCGATCGCCACGCGGCGCGCGCTGGAGACCGCGATGGCGCGCACGCGGCCGCCCGCAACGTGCTGGATGACTGACGGCACGCTGGTGAACGCGGCGTCGACCTGGCCCGCCATGACGTCGGTGATCGCCGGCGCGATGCCCTTGTATGGCACGTGCAGCATGCGGATGCCGGCGTCTATTTTCAGCATCTCTGCCAGCAGGTGGTTGACCGATCCATTGCCCGAGGACGCGTAGGTCAGCAGTTCGGGCTTGCGCTTCGCGAGCGCGATCAACTCCTGCACGTTCTTCACCGGCACGCCGTTGTTGACGATTAGAAAGAATGGCGTCACCGCGAGCGTCGCGACGGTCTGAAAATCCTTCACCGAATCGAACGGCAGCTTCGCGTAGAGGCTCTGGTTGATCGCCTGCGAGCCCGCGTACGTGACAAGCAGCGTGTAGCCGTCGGGCGGCGATCTGGCGACCACGTCCGTGCCGAGCGTGCCGGCCGCGCCGGCGCGGTTTTCGACGATGACGCTCTTTCCCCAGCGCTCCGCGAGCCGCTGGCCGACCGCGCGCGCAAAAACGTCCGTCGCCCCGCCCGGCGTCTGCGGCACGATGAAGCGCACGACGCGCGACGGGTAATCCTGCGCCGCGGCCTGCAACGCGATTACAGCAAGGGAAACGCACAGCGCCCCGCATGCGGCACCGGCGAGACCCGACAACGTTTCCTCATCAATTTTTTTCATTGCATCACCTTCACTCTTCACCCTTTACCGTTTACCGTTGACGTCATTACCTTGTGCAGCGTGTGATGCCGGTTACGAGTGAACGGCCGCACGTGCGTCGGCCAGCGGCCCGCATCAACGGCTTGCGCGAAAGCGGGACTCGTCAGCACGTCGGGACTATTGATCTCGACTATGCAGGCATAGCGGGGCACGCCGGTCGCGTCGACGCTCTTCGTCTCGCCGCCCATCGTAACGCGCAGCGTGTCGAGCTTGCAGCGTGTCACTGACACGACGCCCGGCACCTTTCTTAGATGCGGAATGTGCTCGGTGTCGTAAACCTCGTTGAAGATCGCTTCCTTGTCCGGGTCGACGTCCATCGACGCGGTAAATATCCAGTTGCCGGTGATAGCCATGCATGCGCTCGCGGGGTGGGGAGGACGCTATCGTAGCAGGAAGCGGGAAGTCCGGAGCGCAGCGGGTGCAGAAGTTGCGCCGCGCATGCTACGCTTTGCGTCTTGCGACTTGTCGGGATGAAAATTCATGCGCCTCGATCGACGGCTTGCCGTGCTCATGCTCGCTTGCAGCTCATGCATTGCGTGCGCCCAGAACTTCCCGCAGAAACCGATCCGCATCATCGATGCTTTCGTTCCCGGCGGCATCACCGAACTGCTGGCGCGGCTGATCGGGCAAAAACTGAGCGACAACTGGGGCCATCCGGTGATCATCGAGCCGAAACCGGGCGGCGGCGGGAATATCGGCATGGAAGCTGCCGCGCGCGCAACTCCCGACGGATACACGCTCATCGTGGTACCGAGCCTCTTCACGACGAACCCGAGCCTCTTTATCAAGCTGAGCTGGGACCCGGTCAGGGATTTCGCGCCGTTGAGCCTGCTTGCGCGCACTGCCGTCATTCTCGTCGTCAATCCGTCCGTGCTGAATGTCGGCTCGGTGCAGGAACTGATCGCTTACGCGAAAGCCAATCCGGGCAAGCTCAATTACGCGTCGGGCGGCACCGGCGCGACGCCGCATCTCGCGGGTGAACTCTTCAAGGCGATGGCGGGAGTCAACATGACGCACATTCCATATAAAGGCACCGCGCCCGCGATGACCGATCTCGTCGGCGGCCAGGTGCAATTGAGCTTCAGCAGCCCGCTCACCGCGTTGCCGCATATCAAGTCCGGCAAGTTGCGCGCGCTCGCCACCACCGGCCCCCGGCGCTCGACGCTGCTGCCGGATTTGCCGACCATCGATGAAGCCGGCGTGCCGGGCTACGAAGTGATTTCATGGTTCGGCATGCTCGCACCCGCAGCGACGCCGCCCGCCATCGTCGACAAGCTGCACGCCGGGATCGTAAAAAGCCTGCAGATGCCGGACGTGAGGGAACGCTGTGCGGCCGTCGGGCTCGAGCTCGTCGGCAGCACGCCCGCGGAACTGAGTGCGTTCGTCAGGACAGACATGGCCAAATGGGCGAAAGTGTTCAAGGATGCGCACATCCCGCGCATCGAATGATACGCGGCGGCATGCGCGCCACGATGGCGGCGCCCGATCGGTTTTGCACGGCAGGGCGGTCCGCGCATGAGCGATGAACTCGCACGCATGACCTTGACTGCCGTCGCCGACGCGATCCGCCGCCGCAAAGTTTCCTCGCTTGAAGTCACGCAAAGCCTGCTCGCGCGCATCGACCGGTTGCAGCCGCAGCTCAATTGCTTCATCTCGATCGAGCGCGACGGCGTGCTCAAGGCCGCGCGCAAAGCCGACCGGGCGCTTGCGCAGCGCGGCAAAATCGGGCCGCTGCACGGCGTGCCGCTCGCGCACAAGGACATGTTCTACCGCACGGGCCGGATTGCGACGTGCGGCTCCCAGATACTGCGCGAGCATCGCCAGCAGGTCACCGCGACGGTGGTAGCGCGGCTGGCCGCAGCCGGCGCGTTATGGCTCGGCGGACTCAACATGGGCGAATTCGCGTCCGATCCGACCGGCGGCAACGAGCATTTCGGCCGCTGCCGCAACCCGTGGAATACGGACTACGTAACGGGCGGCTCGTCGAGCGGCTCTGCAGCCAGCGTCGCTGCGCGCATGGGTTACGCCTCGCTCGGCTCCGACACCGGCGGATCGATCCGCACGCCCGCGGCGCTGTGCGGCGTCGTCGGCTTCAAGCCCACCAACGGGCGCGTAAGCGTTTACGGCGCGATGCCGCGCGCGTGGTCGCACGATTGCGTCGGCCCGCTCGCGCGCACGGT
>JAYWDM010000415.1:0-4222 GCA_043779885.1 Betaproteobacteria bacterium
GGCGCGTAGGGCACCAGCACGCGCACCGGTTTGCCCGGATAGGTATCCACCGACTGGCCCAGGGCGGGGCCCGCAGTTCCGACGATCAGTACGGTGGCCAGCGTCGTCGCGCCCAACAGGTGTCCCATGATTGTTCCTTTGTCGGCAGCGGGCTTCACGACGTGCGTTTGATATCGCCGGCGGTAATCGGCAGCTTGACCGGTCGTTGCAGGCGCGCCGACAGGTCGATGGCTTTGGTGAGCATCAGGCGGTTGTGTCCCTCGCGCGCCGTCGCGTGCTGGGTCGTGAGTCCAAGCGCAACGCGGTTGAGCCATGAATTGGTCTCTTCGCGCATCGGACCGCGCAGTTCACCCAGCGCCATGTCGCCGACCGGGTAGCTGGTCAGAAAATCCACGTGGCGCCGCTTATCGGGCGCATAACCTTCGCCTTGCGCAACATTGGTGGCGAGCACGATGTCGCGATGCGTGTCGTCGATGGTCAGCACGCCTTCGGTGCCGACCGCGCCGACTTCGAGGCTGTAAACCGCCCCCGGCCATACTTCGGGCAACGCCCACGAAATCACGCCATGATAGATGGCGCCGTCATCAAAGGTAATCATGTATCCGGTGCCGTCGATACCCTGCCACTTCGGCCCCAGCGCCTTGTCGACCGAGCGCGCATAGACTTCGACCGGCGTCTTGGCTTCCATCAGCCACATGACGACGTCCAGCGCGTGAGTGCCGGAAATCACCATCGGCGAAATTTCGGACGGATTGTCGGAGCGCTTGTAGTTATCGATCGCGACCAGCCGGTTCATGAAGGCCCGCGAGGTGACCATCGTCACTTCGCCCAGCGCGCCGGTCGCGACTTTCTCCTTGGCCACGAGCCAGCGGCGGCGAAAACGCTGTGTGTAGCCGATCACGGCATCGACGCCGGATTTCTCGATCGCGTCCATCACCATTTGCGACTCCGCGAGATCCGTCGCGAGCGGCTTTTCGATCAGCATCGGCAGCCCCCGTTCGACGCCGGCGAGCACGGGGTCGACATGCAGGTGCTCGTCCGTCGAGACGATGACGGCGGTCACTTCAGGACGCGCGAGCAATTCGCGGTAATCAGCCGTCACGAACTCGGCGCCGGTTTTATCGGCGACGAGCCTGGCGCGCGCCGGATTGATTTCCGCGATGCCTATCCACTGGACCTCCGGGTGGCGCGCGGCGATCTCGCCGCGGATGAGGCCGACGCGGCCCGCGCCGATTATGGCAAGCCCGATTTTCTTCGGTTGTTTTCTCATCGGGCGCTTCCCGTCGCGGCGAGCGGGCGCGATTCCGGCAGCGGCAGGCTGACCGGCTCATTGCGCTCGGCCGAGATATCCGCGGCGATGTACACCTCCATGACCTGGCGCGCCTGCTCAGCCGTGACCAGCACCGGGCGGTCGTACGCCACGGCCTCAAGAAAATGCACCGTTTCCGCGGACATCGGGCCCGCATACGTGTGCTCGACGAACTCGCCCGGCATGGTGGACATCGGATGCACGATGCCCGTTTTCATGGTGCTCAGCATGGTGTCGCGATGAGTGTCGTCGATGATGAGCGCACCCTCGGTGCCGACGAACTCTATCCACGTCATCGCAAAATTCGGGTACGCGGGGGGCAGGCTCCAGCCCGCGCAGATCACGAACGAAACCCCACTGTCCATGGTGACGGTGATGTACTGCGTGTCCGGCACGTCCGCGCCGCTGGCTTCGCGCATGGCGCCGTAGTTGACCTGCGAATACACGCGAATCGGCCGGGCGGGAAGCAGGCACCAGAGTATGAAATCGAGATCGTGGGTGGCTTCCATCGCCGCCGGCGAAAGCTTGGTGCGCCCGGTAATTTTCTTGCCCAGGCCGCGGCCAATATGGCGGCTCACCAGCGCGCTGACCGGCTTGCCCAAGGTGCCATCAGTCGCGCATTTGTGGACGTAGACGAATTTCGGATTGAAGCGCTGCGAGTAGCCGATCGTGAATTTGAGCGCATTCTTGCGCGCGATTGCGATCAGTTCGTCGGCTTCGTGCAACTCGATGGCGATGGGTTTTTCCAGAAATACGTGCTTGCCCGAGGTGAGCGCATCGCGCGCCATCGGAAAGTGCAACACTTCGGGCGTCGCCGAGATCATCACCGCGTCGATCCCATCGTTATGCAGGATCTGCTGATAATCAGCAGTGGCGGTCTGTGCGCCGGTGGCTTTGGCCACTTCAGCGAGCCGCTCCGGACGCGTCTCTGCAATGTGCAGGCTTTTGACCAGCGGATGAGTGGCGCAGGTCTGGGCGCGGATACCGCCGCACCAGCCGGTGCCGATGATGCCAACATTGATCTGCTTCAAGGGAGGATTTCCTCTGCGTGGATGCCGTAGCGGGGCGAAGGCGGGCATTGTATCAATGCATGAACGCGCCCACAAATGAGATATCGATAATTTGGTAACTTGCCCGCCGGCGCGTTAGCATGGCGCGACTCATCAACTGAAAAAAGCCGGTTCGAACGCCGCCTGCGGCCGGGGCGCGCACAATGTGAAATTTCTGCGGCCCGGTATAGCGGCGTGTGCTTGGGCCGCGAAGGTGGCATGTACTATCGGGGGAGACTGCGTATGCAATTCGAAGTCGATATGCTGGCGCCGGGCGTCGAGCGCATCATAGGCGCCGATCACTCGCTGGAGGTGATCGCGGACAGCGTGACCTTCGGCGAAGGGCCGGTATGGGACCCACGCAGCAAGCAGTTTTTTTATACCGATATTTGCGGGGACACCATCTGGAAATGCAAACCCGGCGGCCAGCCGGAAACCGTCATGCAGCCCAGTGCGCACGCGAATGGAATGTGCTTTGACCGCGAGGGCCGGTTGCTCGTCGCGGGTTGGGGCGGGCGCACCGTGTTTCGGTTTGAAAAGGACGGGTCGGTCGTCACGCTGGCGTCGCACTACGATGGCAGGAAAATCAACAGCCCGAACGACATCGTCGTGCGCTCCGACGGCCAGATCTACTTCACCGACCCGCCCGGCGGCATGCTGAACGTCGGCATGGTCGGTGACGACCTGCAGAAGTATCTCGACATTCAGGGCGTTTTCCGCATCACGACCGGCGGCCGGCTGATCCTCGTGACCGCTGACTTCGTTTATCCGAACGGCCTGTGTTTTTCGCCGGACGAGAAACTGCTGTACGTGAACTGCAGCCGCGAGCGCCTGATTCGCGTCTATCCGGTGAATCCCGACGGCAGCGTCGGCGCGGGCCGCTTGTTTTATCAATACACGCATCCTGATCGCGGCAATCCGGACGGCCTTAAATGCGACATTGAAGGCAACGTGTATTGCACGGGCCCCGGCGGCATCTGGGTGCACGATCCTGAAGGCAAGGTGCTGGCGCGCCTCAAAGTGCCGGGCCATCCGACCAATTTGGGTTTTGGCGACGATGACTGGCGCTCCCTCTACGTAACGACCGTCGGCAACGTCGTGCGCACGCGGACAACTATTCCCGGTGTCGCCGGCTGGTAAAGGAGGGGGGAACCATGACCTGGAACTTCGAGCGCGTCGCCGGCCCGTACAAGGGGATCACGGGCGGCGTCGCGTGGGACGGCAAATCGGTATTATTCAGCGCGGTGCAGGAGGAACGCGTACTGAAGTACGATCCGCAATCCGGCCGTGCCGATAATTTCAGACAATACAGCGGACGCACCAACGGCATCGCGATCGGCCTCGATGGCGCGATGTATGGCGCGCAGGAGGGCGGCCGGCGCGTGATTCATTTCAAACCGGATGGTTCGACGGCGCCGACCTGCGACCTGCTCGATGGTCATCACCACAATCAACCGACTGACATCGCGGTCGACGGACAGGGCCGCGTCTGGTTCACCGATCCGCACAATGCGGTTGCGCCCTACGGGCCGCCGGTATATCCATTCCTCGATCACGGCCCGGTGCTGCGGCTGGAACGGGACCGCGCCGGTGCGTGGACGCTGAAATGCGTCACGCGCGATACCAGAGAGCCGCGCGCCCTGGTGCTGTCGGCGGACGAAACGACGCTGTACGTGGCGGAAGGCAACGCTGAAATGGACGGGCGGTGCGATTTGCGCGCCTACGCGGTGCACGCTGATGGCAGCGTCGGCGCGTGCACAGTGCTGCACGCGTTCGCGGCGGGTGAGCGCGGCATCGAAGGCCTGTGCCTTGATAGCGCGGGCAATATCGTTGCGTGCGGCGGCTGGAAAAAAAGCGGTGTCGG
>JAYWDM010000416.1:0-4202 GCA_043779885.1 Betaproteobacteria bacterium
CAGGTAGGTCAGTCGCAGCTTGCCCGGCAGGTAATCGGAAAGCAGGAATAACCGGCCGTCCGCGGGCATGCGCAGCATATGGGTGCCGTCGCGCATGCGGATGTCACGATGCCGCGCTTCGACTTCGCGGCGCGCCTGGCGGCGCGCGAGTTCCCATTCCCTGGGATCAAGCGTGCCGTCCTGGTTCAGATCAAATCTCTTGAGCAACGCGGGTTGCTCTTTCTTCCATTCCGCGAGCAGTGCGCCGACGTCGGCATCGGCATTGAGGTCGGTATTGGGGCCACCCACCGTGACGAAGTCGCCGAGCGCGTAAATGCGGTCGCGCGCCAGCAACAGCCGCTCGACGTAGCGATAGTTGTCCCGGGTCCACGTCTGTTTGCGCGAGCAGACGACTTCGGCGCCTTCGGGATCGACTACGCACTGCCCGGTGGCGTCGCGGATGACGAACGGCTCGTCGCTGATTCCCGAGTCCTCCAACGACCATTCGTCGTTGGATTGTTTCTCATAGGTCTCGTACTGATACCAGACGCACGGCAGGTTCGTGAGCTTGGACGTGAGCGGGGTGCCGGCCGGCTGTTCGGCGCGCCCGGCGATTTCGACATACCCCTGCGCCGCCGTCTCGATGTTGGAAAGCGGGGTGTCGTCCATGTGGCGCAGCCGCCGGTAATTGCCGATCCACGCGGCAAAGCTCACCACCGACATGGCGCCGAGCGCGTAAGGCCAGATCGCGGCCGATTCGGCCTGGGCCGCGGCCGCCACGATGAGCACGTGTACGCCGCCGGTCAGCCAGTTGGCCGAATGTATACGCAACCAGCCGCGCATATGCCGGAGACTCCGCGCGCGGCGTTACTTGAACAGTTCCTTGACGTCGGCGTCGGTCTTTTCGGCCGCATCGAATTCAAGCATTTGCGCCTGCTTGAATCCGAACATCCCCGCGATGAGGGCATCGGGAAACTGTTCGACGCGCACGTTGTTGATGTTGGCGGATTCGTTGTAAAACTCGCGGCGGTCCGCGATCGCGTTTTCGAGCCCCGAGATGCGGCCCTGCAGTTGCAGAAACGTCTGATTGGTCTTCAGGTCGGGATACTGCTCCGCAACCGCGAACAGGTTGCCGACGCTGCTGCGCAAACCGGTTTCGGCCGCGCCTAACGCGGAGATATTCTGCGACTCCCTGGCCGCGAACACCCGCGAGCGCGCGTCGATGACTTTCTGCAGGGTGTCCTGCTCGAACTTCATGTACTGCTTGCAGGTCTCGACTAGCTTCGGCAGTTCGTCGTGACGCTGCTTGAGCAGCACGTCGATGTTCGCCCATGCCTTGGCCACATTGTGTTTGACCTGGACCAGATTGTTGTAAATCATGATCAGGTAGACAAACAACAAGCCTGCTGCAGCGAGTATTACCATGCCGACGACGCTCATGCGGATCCTCCCCAGGATGCATTACCGGGCGCCAGTATATCACCGGCATATTGCCGGTTCGGCGCCGGGTTACCAGGTGTATTGCACGCCGTAACGCAGGGTGATTTCCTCGCCGGCGGCGATCTTGACGGGAAAGTGTATGGTGCGCGCGTCCTGTTTCGCAAACTCGTGCGTTTTGGCGGTGATCTGCCAGTTGACCCAGCGATAGAGGTTTTCCCTGACGATAACGGTGACCGGCTCCTTTTTCTGGTTGCGCAGTTTGATTTCAATCTCTTCCGACATCGTTTTGCGCGAAGTATCGACCTTGAAGTCGAGCTGGCGGCGCTCGCCGACAACATCGAATGCGGAACCGAGCCTGATGCGGACTGTTTCGTTGCGCGGCGTGTGATCGATTACGTCCTCGCCGATCAATTCGAGCGTTTTGTCGGCGCTGTCCATTTTGCTCACGCGTATGCGGCCGGACGGCAGCGGCATGCCCATGTTGTGTTCAGGCGAGTTTTTGAAGCCGAGGTATACATCGACCTTCGGGTTGCTTTGCACGCCGTAGTTGCGGTCGATCAGCGGGCTCGCGCTGTACCCGAGGTAGGCCTGCGCCAGCCCGTAATAGATCAGCGTTTTCTCGCATGGCACGCTGCGCGCGACGGGGAATAGTTCGATTTGCTTGGTCGAGTTGTCGGGCAGCGTGGTGGCGCGGCCCAGCGTGTAGAGGTGATACTCGAAGAATGATTTCTCGGCGAAGCCGGCCGGCGCGTCGGCGATCCGCATGGACTTCTGCTGCAGGTCATTGCGCTCGACACGGCCGGCGGCCTGCGCGCGCTGTACGTCGCCGGCAATGAGCTTAAGCTTTGCCTCGGGATAGCTTGCGCCGGACTGGTTGATGATGCTCACCCACGCCCCGATGTCGAGCTTGCAGGCATTCGCGTTCGCGCCTTCGGCATAGGCCACGTTATAGTCGGTCCACCAGGTGATGCCGGTGCTTTGATACGATACCCGCGTGCGATGGGTGCCGGGTTGCTTCGCGTTGAGGTCCCACACGAGTGTCGGGCGCGTGATCAGCCCGCCGGGCAGGCTCGGCAGGGTTACGCCCGCATTGGTGGGCAGCAACTGTACGGAACCGTCATCACGCTTCAGGATCATGCCACCCGACGCAGACAATAGCGTGCCGCTGAACGATTCGACGCCATTGCCACGCACCTGGTCGACCTTGACCGTCTGATCGATGTATTTCTGCAGCAGCTTGTCCTGGCTGACCAGATCGAACTGGAAGTTCTGTTCCACCACGCTCGTCCCGGCGGGGTCGGTCAACGACTCGAACACGACCGTCGTCGGATCGATGTAGGCGGCGACATTCGAAAAGCGCACGCTGTTGCGGCCGCGGGTGAGATTGATGTCACGTTGCTGGCGGATGACGGCATAGCCGGGGATCGCCTGGCCGCGTCCACCGCCGCGATAAAGTTCGGGCGCAATCGCGCCCGGCCGCGCCGTGCTGTAAATGGTGAGCGCGTCGCCTCCCGGCTCGGTTTGGCCCGCGACCTGGCTGCAGATTAAGGCCAGCGCGGGAATCAGGGCTGCCGCCGTCAGCGTATTGATCTTGCTCAAGATGTGCCTCCGTTAAGGTTGCCAACCTGTTAAACATCATAAACTCAACGGCTACTAACGTGGCCGGCGTAAGTATGGGGTTAACCGCAAGCATGGCCACGGCACCAATGACGGATCCGCGTGCGGGCGCTGATGCGCGCGGGCTGACTGCGAACGAAGCGGCGGAACGACTCGCGGCGGACGGGCCCAACGAGTTGCCTGCGGCGGCACGCGGCTGCGCATCGCAGGACTCGATGTGCTATTTGCTCGCAGTTCACGTGCCGATTGCCGGCATGTCGCTGCTGCCGCTCGTTTTCGGCTGGCCGCTGGTATTGTTTCCCGCGCACATCGTCTTTCTCGAATTCGTGATCAATCCGGCCTGCTCGATCGCGTTTGAGGCCGAGGAGGCGGACAGTGACGTCATGCGGCGACCGCCACGGGCGGCGGGCCAGGCGTTATTCGGCGGCTGGATAGTCGGTTCCAGTCTCGTGCGGGGATGCAGCATGCTGGCGGCAGTGGCCGCGGTCTTCGGCATAACCCTGGCAAATGGCGGCGGCGAAGGCGCAGCGCGCGCCATGGCGTTCACTACCATCGTATTCGGCAACCTCGGACTGATCGTCGCCAATCGGTCGCGCACGCAACTGATCGTGCAGACGCTGCGCCGGCCCAATTCCGCCCTGTGGTGGGTAATAGGGTCAACGCTCGCCGGGGTAATGCTGGTGCTCTATGTTCCCGACCTGCGCAGCCTGTTTCGCTTTGCGCCTTTACACCGGACCGACGTGCTCGTTTGCGCCATCGCAGCGGCGGCGGCCATGGTCTGGTTTGAACTCTCCAAGCTGTATTCGTCCACGCGCTTGCGCCGCGCTTCCCGACAGCGTTGATGCGGTGCAAATCAGCTTGCTTTAAACGAAAAAAATCTGTAATCTAATCAACCCCATGCCGGATGTTTTCCGGTCACTCTATCCAACTGCAAACAGAGGTCATGATGAATACGGAAGCAAACGTTTCCAAGGAAAAGCTGGTTCAGGATTTCAAGGCGGTCGTCGCGGATGCCGAAGAGTTGCTCAAAGCGACGGCAAGTCAGGCCGGCGAGAAAGTTGCCGTGGCCCGCGAGCGCATTCAGGACAGCCTGCATCAGGCCAGGGTCAAACTGGCTGAAGCCGAAGACGTGCTCGTGCAGAAGAGCAAGCAAGCCGCGCGCGCGA
>JAYWDM010000417.1:0-11565 GCA_043779885.1 Betaproteobacteria bacterium
GCGCGGCGGATTGTTCTGGTATTGCGACGCATCCTGTCGCACTGCAAGGTTACTCTGTCCGTCCTCAAACGCAAACGATCGTAAAAACCGGAAAAGGAGCGCAAATGATGTCTTACCCTGAGAAGTTCGATTTTCTCCGCGCATTGATAGAGGATTCGGCCATCGAGTCGTTCAGCTGTGCGCAAGGCGACAAACGTCAGATATTGAACCCAGGATATGCAATGGTGATCGATGCGGACCAGGTGACCGTGATTGTGCTAAGTCACGGCGTGATGGGACCCTCTGGCTCCGCGGAATACACTACGGACGAACACTAGCCAATATACTTTTTTCGGGGTTACTCATGGATCGCAGAAAGTTTCTCGAAACGCTTTCGCTCCCGGCGATTTCATTGTTGCCATTTGGTCAAAGCGGAATATTCACGAGCGCGGACAGGAAAGTCGTGATCGGCTTGGATACTACCGGCCCAAATCCCGCGGATGGACATAGGCTCGTCGAGATCGCGGCGGTAGAAATCATCGGGCGACAGATAAGTGGCGCCAGCTTTCGCAGCTACCTAAATCCGGATTGGAATTACGACTCCGACGCGCTGCACGTGGATGGACCTACGCGCGCAGCCCGTGACGACAAGCCATCTTTTTCCAGCATCGCGCATGAGTTTGCGGAATTCATTGGAAACGACACATTGGTCTTACATGACGCGCAATTTCATCTTGAGTTTCTCAAACGGGAATTTTCAGTCGCCGGACATGAATTCTCCCCTGCGCGTGCGCCGATTGACGTCTATGAACTTGCGGGAGGGAAAGATTTTTCGCATGAATTTCTTAATTACCTGTGGGCGCCCGTCGGAATCGGGCCGGATGACGATACTTTGGCCTTTAAGCACGCGGTCTGGTTTGCGCGACTTTATCTTGGGATAACAGCCTGACTGACCGACGGAGGAAAAATCATGGATGGCAGCACAATTATATGGATCATCATCCTGTGGGTGTACTTTCTCCCTACGCTGATCGCGTGGAAGCGCCGCCACCGACAAGGCAATGCGATATTCGCCTTGAATTTATTTCTGGGGTGGTGCGGGGTCGGTTGGCTCGCGTCCCTGGTCTGGGCGCTTACCAATGACCGCGAAAGCGCCGGTGAGTAGACCTTAAGCCGTTAGCAACGATGCAGGCGAGTCGCCTGCGCTACGCCCCGGAGGAAGTCCCCTTGGGGGACGATTGTGTTGCCCTAAGCCTTTGCCCACTCAGAAGCATACGGGTGTGTAGCGCGGAACAGGGGCCCCGCGCCATTTGCGGGGATGTGACCCCGGAACACGCCCGGGATGCGGAATAAATTGCTGACCGCTATTTCTCCAGCAGATGCTTCTTCTCTTTCACCTTTTCCCACTCGGCCGCATCCGGCGGCCCGTCTTTCTTTTCAATGATCGCCGGCCAGACCTTGGCGAGTTCGGCGTTTAACGCGGTGTATTCTTTCTGATCATCGGGGACGTCGTCCTCGGCGAAAATCGCCTCGACCGGACACTCTGCTACGCACAGCGTGCAATCGATGCATTCGTCCGGATCGATGACGAGAAAATTCGGACCCTCGCGAAAACAGTCCACCGGGCACACATCGACGCAGTCGGTGTATTTGCACTTGATGCACGATTCGGTAACGACGTAAGTCATGGTAATCCTTGGCTAATCCAGCCATTTTCAACATATTGCGCGGGAAGATTTTAGCAGAAACGCGGGGTTCCGACGCGGCGCCCGGGTGCGCGCCTTCCCAAATATGCGGTTTTTGGTTAGCATACGCGGCATCAGGTCCGCAATTAGTCCGCATTTTGGTCCTCCCCGCCGCCGCCATTCCGGCGGCATTCCCGACATTCCCAAGCAGCAGGAGACGCAGCTATGAGCGAACACATTCATCACGTGACCGACGACACTTTCGAGCCTGAAGTATTGCAGGCCGACAAGCCCGTGCTGGTCGATTACTGGGCCGAATGGTGCGGCCCCTGCAAGATGATCGCGCCGCTCCTCGACGACATTGCCAAGGACTACGCAGGCAAGCTTAAAGTGGCGAAATTGAACATCGACGAGAATCAGGCCACGCCCCCCAAATACGGCATACGCGGCATTCCGACGCTGATGCTGTTCAAAAACGGCACCCTCGCGGCGACCAAGGTCGGCGCCCTCTCCAAGTCCCAACTCATGGCGTTTATTGACAGCAATATCTGAACTGGTTAACCTAGTTTCAAATTATCCGGCAGCCTGACCCGTTCGGGGGCATGCCGGACGAGCGCAAGCTCCACCTCACCTCCTTGCGGTTCCCGCGGTTCCTAGTCCCGAGCAATACCCTCACTGTATCTATACTTTATGCACCTATCCGATCTGAAAAACCTCCACGTTACCGAACTAGTAGATATGGCGGTAACGAACGAAATCGAAGGCGCCAACCGCCTGCGCAAGCAGGAGCTGATATTCGCGCTCCTGAAGAACCGCGCGAAGAAAGGCGATTCGATTTTCGGCGAAGGCACGCTGGAGGTGCTGCCCGACGGTTTCGGCTTCCTGCGTTCACCCGACACGTCGTACCTCGCGGGCACCGACGATATCTACGTCAGCCCGTCGCAGATCAGGCGCTTCAACCTGCACACCGGCGATTCGATCAACGGCGAAATCCGCACGCCGAAAGACGGCGAACGCTACTTTGCACTGGTCAAGGTCGACAAGGTCAACGACGAATCGCCCGAGAATTCGAAGCACAAGATACTGTTCGAGAACCTGACGCCGCTGTTTCCGAACGAGCGCTTCATCATGGAGCGCGACATCAAGTCGGAAGAAAACCTGACCGGCCGCATCATCGACATCATCGCGCCGATCGGCAAAGGCCAGCGGGGCTTGCTGGTCTCCAGCCCGAAAAGCGGCAAGACGGTGATGATGCAGCACATCGCGCATTCGATCGCGGCCAACAATCCCGAGGTCTACCTGATCGTGCTGCTGATCGACGAACGGCCGGAGGAAGTCACCGAGATGCAGCGCTCGGTCAAGGGCGAAGTGGTCGCCTCGACTTTCGACGAACCGGCGACGCGCCACGTGCAGGTGGCCGAAATGGTGATCGAGAAGGCGAAGCGCCTGATCGAACACAAGAAAGACGTGGTGATTCTGCTTGACTCGATCACGCGGCTCGCGCGCGCCTACAACACCGTGGTGCCGGCCTCGGGCAAAGTGCTCACGGGCGGCGTCGACGCCAACGCATTGCAGCGCCCGAAGCGTTTCTTCGGCGCCGCGCGCAACATCGAGGAAGGCGGTTCGCTCACGATCATCGCGACGGCGCTGATCGACACCGGGTCGCGCATGGACGACGTGATCTACGAAGAGTTCAAAGGCACCGGCAACATGGAAATCCATCTCGACCGGCGCATGGCCGAGAAACGGATTTATCCCGCGATCAACGTCAACCGCTCCGGCACACGCCGCGAGGAATTGCTGTTGAAGCCGGAAATCCTGCAAAAGATCTGGGTGCTCCGTAAACTGCTCTACCCGATGGACGAGCTGGAGGCGACCGAATTTCTCGTAGACAAACTCAGGTCCACGAAAAATAATGCTGACTTCTTTGACAGCATGCGGCGCGGTTAATTGCCATCGGGTAACGCGCGCCGCTCCCGCAAGCGGGCCTGCGGCTAACGTGTCACGGCGCGCACCCACCTGACGGGGCTTAACGCCGCAAACGGGCACGAATTCGGTTCGGCCCACTATATTTGCGGGAATTCTGGTCCTCGTCGGGCCCGGCCTGGGCACTCAATGGCCGCAGGTTGGAACAAAATCCGGGATCAGCTAAGATTGGAATCCATGGTAACCACAACGCGTGTTGCATCGATAGCGCTATTGATGTTCGCCTGGCTGATCGGCGGATGCTCGACGACGCCGGAAGCGTCACGCGAAAGCGACGCCGACGCCAAGCGCTTCGAATCCGTGCCGCGCGCCGCAATCATCTACGTCTATCGCCCGGACATCCGCGGCGGCGTTTCCACCGTCTGGGTCGATGGCCGGCTGGTCGGACAGACCGTATCGGGCACCTACTTCCGTGTCCCGGTGCGGCCCGGACGCAACGTCATCGCGACCTCCGGCGGTGACATGGGCCGCATCGAGATCAATACCCGCGAAGAGAGCGTTTACTTCGTGGAAATGCAGGTCCGGGGCGACTCGGAAAGCGATTCCGCCACGATTTTCCGCAGTGTGCCGGCGCCAACCGGGCAGCAGGCAATCGCGCGTTGCTGCACGCTGCTCGAATCATGGCGGCCTGGCCAGCAGCGGTTTGGCATATTCAATTTTTGATCCGGCCGGGCGCCTCCGCGCAGACGCAAACCCCAGTCGACAAGTCTGCTTGCCACACCCGTCTATTTAGCGGATAATTCGCGCCTTTCGCTGATATTGCATTGCAAAAGGTGCTCCGATGAAAGATAAAATTCATCCTGAATACAAAGAGATAAACGTCGTCTGCAGTTGCGGCAGCAAATTCAAGACGCGGTCGACCATGGGTAAGGACCTGCAGGTTGAAGTTTGCGCTGAATGCCATCCGTTCTATACCGGCAAGCAGAAGATCGTCGACACTGCGGGTCGCGTCGAGAAGTTCAAGCAGAAATACGCGCACAAGCCGACTTCCAAAGGCAAGTCCGCCACCACCGCTTGAGCCGTTTCGCTTCGATTGGAAAAGGCAGCCGCGGCTGCCTTTTTTATTTGCGCGCTCATGCATCACGCGCTGACGCCGAGCAGGGCCGCCACGCCAAGCGCGGCGAACAGCATTGCCGCGATTACGCGCACGAGCGCAAACGGAATACGGTGCGACGCCGCGCTGCCGAGAAAAACGACCGGCACATTGGCGATAAGCATGCCGAGCGTTGTGCCCGTCACGACCGCGACAAGCGATTGATACCTGGCGGCGAGCACGATGGTCGCGATCTGCGTCTTGTCGCCGATTTCCGCGACAAAAAATACCACGCACGTCAGCGCGAACAGGCCGTAATGCGTCGACTCGCGGACTTCGCCGTCGAATTTATCCGGCTTGAGCGTCCACGCCGCAATGGCGAGCAGCGAGCCGCCCACGATCCAGCGCATGACTGGCGGGGAAAACAACGTGCTTATCCAGGCGCCGAGCGCGCCTGCAATGAAGTGATTGGCGAGCGTCGCGACCAGGATGCCGGCGATGATCGGCAGCGGCTTCTTGTAGCGCGCAGCGAGCAACAGCGAGAGCAACTGCGTCTTGTCGCCGATTTCGGCGAGCGCAACGATCAGCGTAGAGGTAAGGAAGGCTTCCATCGAGGGTTCCGGGCCGGGCAAGCTTAACAACAGATGACATCGGTGCGCGCGCCCGGCGTGTGAGCGCAGCCCCGATGCCAAAGGTCTCGCCAAGTTTCGAAACCGGACGCGCCATGGCTGACAGCCAGGTATGTTGACGCGTTCTCCTGCCCTGAGCAGGACGGCTACTCCCCAATGACGCAGTCATTATAACCGAGCCACGCCCGGCGCATCGCAGAAGCAGCCGGCGCGAAAATAGCCGATTCCCCATGTCGCATGCGGAATCGGCTTCTGATACCCTTACGCGCTATCGCCTTGCTTGCGTTGCAAACGCCGCGCGCGCCAATTCTGACCAGGCACCCGCCATGGACAATTTGCTCAAGTTTTCCTCGCTGATCGACCGTGCCAACGAGCGCATCGGGCGCGCGGCAGCATGGCTCACGCTCCTCGCCGTGCTGATTTGCACCGTCAACGCGATAGTCCGCTACACCGTGAACATGAGTTCGAACGGCTGGCTGGAAATGCAATGGTATCTGAATGCGGCGATGTTCCTGCTGGTCGCCGCCTACACGCTCAAAAAAAACGCCCACGTCCGCATCGATGTCATCGCCGGCAAACTGTCCCCCCGCACCCAGGCATGGATTGACATCGTCGGCGGCCTGCTTTTTCTGCTGCCCGTATCGCTGATCATCGCCTGGTATTCGTGGCCTGCGCTGGTCAATTCCTTTCACATCAACGAAATGTCATCCGACCCCGGCGGGCTTATTCGCTGGCCGGTGCGGCTGGTGATACCGGTTGCATTCGTGCTGCTTTCGCTGCAGGGCATCTCCGAAATCATCAAACGCGTCGCATTTCTCAAGGGCATGATCCCGAATCCGGGCGAGCACCGTACTGAAGAGGCCGCATGATGTCGCCCGACCTGATGGCCCCGCTGATGTTTGCCGGCCTGGTGGTCGTGCTGCTGTTCGGTTACCCGGTCGCATTTTCCCTCGCGGCGAACGGGCTCTTTTTCGGTTGGATCGGTATTGAAATGGGGCTGCTGCAGCCCGCGCTGCTGCAGGCGTTGCCCGAGCGGGTGCTCGGCATCATGGCCAATTCGACGCTGCTTGCAATCCCGTTCTTTACGTTCATGGGTCTGATCCTCGAGCGCAGCGGCATGGCGGAAGAGCTGCTCGACACGATAGGCCAGTTGTTCGGGGCGATCCGCGGCGGCATCGCCTACGCGGTGGTGTTCGTCGGCGCGCTGCTGGCGGCGACCACCGGCGTGGTCGCGGCATCGGTTATTGCGATGGGCCTCATATCGCTGCCGGTGATGATGCGTTACGGCTACTCCAAGCAGCTTGCGACCGGCGTGATCGCGGCGTCAGGCACGCTCGCACAGATTATTCCGCCCAGCCTGGTACTGATCATCCTTGCCGACCAGCTCGGCGCCTCGGTCGGCGACTTGTACGAGGGCGCGCTGATTCCGGGCCTCGCGCTGGCGGGCATGTATGCAGGCTATGTGCTGCTGGTTTCGATTTTCAATCCGAAAGCCGCGCCCGCGCTGCCGCTGGAAGCGCGCACGCTCAAAGGCGCGGCGCTGGCGTGGCGCGTCGCGACCTGCCTGGTACCGCCGGTGGTTTTGATTTTCTTAGTGCTGGGCACCATTTTCCTCGGCGTCGCTACGCCGACCGAAGGCGGCGCGATGGGCGCGTCCGGCGCGATCATTCTCGCGCTGATGAAACGCAAGCTCGACTTCAATTTGACGAAGCAGGCGGTCGAATCGACCGCGACCATGACGAGCTTCGTGATTTTCATTCTGATCGGTTCGACCGTATTCTCGCTGGTGTTCCGCGGCGTCAACGGGGATCTGTGGGTGGAAAACCTGCTGACCGGGCTGCCGGGCGGCGCGCTCGGCTTCCTGATCGTGGTCAATATCCTGATTTTTTTTCTCGCCTTCTTCCTCGATTATTTCGAGATTGCGTTCATCATGGTGCCGCTGCTCGCTCCGGTGGCGCAGAAATTGGGCATCGACCTCGTGTGGTTCGGCGTGCTTCTCGGCGTCAACATGCAGACGTCTTTTCTGCATCCGCCGTTCGGCTTCGCGCTGTTTTATCTGCGCAGCGTCGCGCCGAAGGACATCAAGACCACCGATATCTACTGGGGTGCGATTCCGTTTGTCTGCATCCAGGTCATTATGGTCGCCATCGTGATCGCCTTTCCAGGCATCGTCACCGGCAACGTGTCCAAGGCCGCCGGGGCGATCGAGGGCTCATCGGATGTTGAACTGCGCCGGCAACTCGATGTGCCGGCGGCGGGTGTGCCGGGCGCAGTACCCGACGGCAGCGACACTACCGGGCAGCAGAAGAGCGACGATGCGAACGCCGAAATCGAGCGCATGCTGAAGCAGCAGAAATAAGAACCCCGCCGGGCGGGCGGGGTTTTTATGCAACTGGCGCGAGATTACTTCTTGGCCGGCGCACCGCCCGGATTGCTGTAAAGGAACTCGGTGAGCGAGCGCTCGGCGACGCGGTGCCAGAGCAGTTGCTCCTCGCGAAATTTTTTCCACGGCTCGTAGATCTTCTTCCACGCCGGATTCTTGAGCGCCTCTTCCTCATACAGCTCGAAAGCGGCCTTATACGCGGCACGCATGATTTCCGGGGTATAAGCGTGCAGCTTCACGCCGTTCTTGATCAGGCTTTGCAGCGCTTTCGGGTTTTTGAAGTCGTACTCGGCCATCATGTAGAGGTTGGCTTCATAGCATGCCGCCTCGAGCGCAGCCTGGTATTCCTTCGGCAGCTTCTCCCATTCCTTGATATTCACCATCAAAGAATACATGGAACAGGCTTCCCACCAGCCCGGATAGTAGTAGTGCGGAGCGATCTTGTAAAAGCCGAGCTTCTCATCGTCGTACGGTCCGACCCATTCCGCCGCATCGATGGTGCCGCGCTCGAGCGCCGGATAAATATCGCCGCCGGCTATCTGTTGCGGCACCGCGCCGAGGCGCGACATCACCTCGCCGCCGAGCCCCGCGATGCGCATTTTGAGGCCTTTGAGGTCCGACAACCCTTTGAGTTCCTTGCGGAACCAGCCGCCCATCTGCGTGCCCGTGTTGCCGGCCGGGAAGGAAATCATGTTGAAATCGCGGAAAAACTCACGCATCAGCTGCAGTCCGCCGCCCCAGTATATCCACGCGTTCTGCTGGCGCTGATTCATGCCGAACGGGACGGTGGTATCGAATGCGAACGCCCTATTCTTGCCGACGAAGTAATACCCCGCGGTGTGGGTACACTCCACCGTGCCCTGCTGCACCGCATCGACCGTCCCGAACGCGGGCACTATCTCGCCCGCGCCAAACACGCGGATCTGAAACTTGCCGCCGGTGATCGCGGCAACGCGCTTGGCGATGACTTCTCCGCCGCCGTATATCGTATCAAGACTTTTCGGGAAGCTCGAGGCACAGCGCCAGCGAACTTCCGGCATGGATTGCGCGATCGCCGGCGCGGCGACCGTGGCGGCGGCCGCGCCACCGGCCACGGTCAGAAATTTTCTGCGGGTGACTTTCATTTTTTATCTCCCTGTCAAGTTGAATTACGCGGCTCCCAGTCACCTGGAAACCGCGCTAAAACCATGCGCGGACGACAACCCCCGGAGTTCGCGTCCGCGTAGCCGGTTATTGCGGTTGCCTTGGAAACGATACGCCTATTACGTGCCGTATCGCAAATAGTCGCCCTTAATCTCAATCCTTACGCGGACAGCGCAGCCGCGGACGGACAACTTGGCGTACGGATTGCAGGAACGCCCGGAACGGGCACCGGAAGTCTGCGCTCGAGAAATGCCGGCTCACTGTCAGCAGAATGCATGCCCGCGTTAAATGCGGCTGCGGGACGATCAATCAATAAATTGTTTTCATTGATGAATTCGCCGCCCGGAGAATTTCCGGATGGCGTCACGAGGAATGCGCCGCGCGCGCAGCGGCACGTTTTGAGTGCGGTGCGCGCCCGATTCTGGCGCATCGGTAGTCCTTTCCCGACCCAACCGCTAAAATCGCGCCCATGAAATCCCGCACCCTTGTCGCGTGGGCCGCGTTGCCGCTGGCGCTGGCACTCGTCAATTGCGCACAAAACCCCGTCTCCGGCCGCGCCAATTTCGTGACGATGTCCGAAGCGCAGGAAGTCCAGACCGGCCGCCAGGAAGACGTCAAGGTGCGCCAGGAGTACGGCGTCTATGACAACAAGGCGTTGCAGCAGTACGTGAATGAAGTCGGGCAGCGGCTGGGCAAAGCGAGCCATCGCCCCAACCTTCAATACAGCTTTGTCGTCGTCGATTCTCCGGAAATCAATGCGTTCGCGCTGCCCGGCGGTTATATATACATCACGCGCGGCATCCTCTCTTATCTCAATTCGGAAGCCGAACTCGCGGCGGTTCTCGGTCATGAAATCGGCCATGTAACCGCGCGCCACAGCGTGCAGCAGATCAGCGCGGCGACCGCGGCCGGCTTCGGCGCGACGCTGCTGGGCGTGTTCGTGCCGGTGCTGCGCAACCAGGCCGGCGACACGGTGCTCAATCTGCTCGGCAACGCGCTGTTATCGGGCTATGGCCGCGAGCACGAGCTTGAGGCCGATCGGCTCGGCGCTGAATATCTGCTGCGCACGGACTACGATCCGCAGGCCATGATCAAGGTGGTCGGCGTGCTCAAGAACCAGGAGTTGTTCGACGCCGAGACCGCGGCTGCCGAAGGCCGCCAGCCGCGCGCCTACCACGGCGTGTTTGCCTCGCACCCTGACAGCGACACACGGCTGCAGGAAGTGGTCGCTGAAGCGGGCCGCCTGCGGGCGGGAAGCGGACGCGTCAATCAGGACGAATTCCTGCGCATGATCGACCGCATCCCGTTCGGTTACAGCGAAAGCCAGGGCTTCGTGCGCAATTTCGTGTTCTATCATCGTGAACTAGGTCTCGCCTTGAAATTTCCGGAAAACTGGCGCATCAGCAACAAGCCGGCCAGCGTGGCGGCAAAAAATCGTGCGGACGACGCACTCATCGAAATGCGCCAGGCCGGTCGCGCGCAGGGCGCTCCCGCGGACGTGCTGCGCAAAGCAGTCGGCGGCGCGCGCGAGGTGACCACGACCAGCGTCAATGGTCTGCCTGCCGCCATCACGACGACCACCGTTCGCGGCTATCCGACCCGCGCGGCGGTTGTATTCCTCGACAAGAACGCTTATTTCATCGGCGGCCAGGCCAAAGCGGACGCCGCCATGCGGGAAGCGATGCCGGCAATCAATGCTACGATAGCGAGCTTTCACGCCATGACCGATACCGAGCGCAAGTCGGTGCGTCCGCTCACGCTGCGCATTATCAACGCGCCCGCCGGCGCGACGTTTGTCGAACTGGCGCGCAATTCACCGCTGGGCAGGAACGCGGTATCGCATTTGCGGCTGTTGAACGCCCTGTATCCGAATGGTGAACCCGTGGCAGGCCAACCGCTGAAGATCATCGAATAATGAGCCCGCTTACCGAAATCGAGACGGCGCGCTGGGACGCGCCGCTCGATCCCGCGGCTGCCGCCGGCGCCACGCTCGAGCTTGAAGCGGGCAAGGTGCTCTTCCTGCCGCGGCTTCGATTCACGCTGCATGATGAGGAACAGCGGTTTCTGTCGCCGCGCTGGCTCGAGGGCAAGGCGAAGAACGTAAGCTTTGACCCGCTTGCGGATAAAATCGGCCACACGTCGGCACAGGGCGCGGACCGCGCACAACTGGCGGCGATGATCGCGCGTTATTCGAGGCAGGCGCACGCGCTGGTGTTGAGTTTGTGTCCGCATTACGGCCGGCATCTGCGCCAGGGCCTCGCCAGTTTCCGGCCGGTAGAAACGCGCGGCCGCGCGACTTCGCGCAAGAAAGACGACACGCGATTGCACGTCGACGCGTTTGCGTCGCGCCCGAACCGGGGATTGCGTATCCTGCGCGTATTCTGCAACGTCAATCCGCAGGGCGCGCCGCGCGTGTGGGAAATCGGCGAATCGTTCGACGCGATGGCGCAGCGTTTTGGCGGCCGCGTGCCGCCGCAATTGCCGGGCAGCGCGTGGCTGCTGGAGAAACTGCACATCACCAAAGGGCGCCGCAGCGCGTACGACCACGTCATGCTGAACCTGCACGACAAGGCAAAACTCGATGACGGCTATCAGCGCGCGACACCCAGGACACGCGTCGAGTTTCCCGCGCACTCCACGTGGATCGTATTCACCGACCGCGTGATGCACGCGGCGCTGGACGGACAGTTCCTGCTCGAGCAGACGTTTTACCTGCCCGTCGCCGCG
>JAYWDM010000418.1:0-4184 GCA_043779885.1 Betaproteobacteria bacterium
TCAACAGTTGCCTCGATGCCGGCGACCTGCAGCGATTTCCACTTCAGAAAATCTTCACGCGTCAGGTTGTCGATGGACACGAAGTCGCTCACTTCGGCCGCGCCCTTGTAAGTGGCCCTGACCGGCGCGCCCGCCGGAACATCGAGCGTGAGCGCGCCTTTGGCCGACAGCGCGCCGCCGGTAATCGCGATGTTGAGTTTGTCCTCCACCAGCGGCTGCAGGGGCAGCAAGTCCAGGGCCGTCGCCTCTACGCTCATGGCGAGAGAAAACGGATCGATGCTGAGCGGTCCGGACAGCGCAAGCTTACCCGTGTTGTTCACCGTCGCGCGGACACTCACCTGCGACCGGGTGTTTTTTGCGTTGGAAAAATTCTCGCCCGTAACCGCGAGTTCCGACACGCTAACCGGATTGAGGGTCTTGCGCGTGAGATCCCGGAAGTCGATCGCGGCGCGCTCGAACGCAATGCGCTTCACGCGGAAGTCCCATGGCGCGGCGTCGCTGCCGCCGCCGGCAGCGGCAGCCTGAGCGGGCTTGAACACGCGCGTCAGATTGATGCGCCCGTCGCCATCGCGTACGACTCGCGCCGACACTTCGCGGCCGGTGATCTCGCTCACCGCCACGCTGCGCTTGGCGAAATCCGCCGCGGCGCCCTTGATTTCGAGCATGGAAACACGCGCGAGCAGGTCCTTGTCACCCGGCAATTTTGTCTGCAATGACCTGATCGCGGCGCCCAGGTTCGACACCTGCGCTTCGAGTTTGTCGGCGTCCCGGCTTGCGCTGAACGAAGTGGCGACATCAAGAGTGCCTTGCACGATCTCGATATCGAGCAGGCCTTCGTAATACGGGCCCAGCGCCGCGAGCCGCAGCCCGGTCATGTCGAGTTTGCCATCAACCCGCAGCGGCTCGAGTTGCAGGTCACCGCTCCAGGAGAATGCATTCAAGGTGTCGGCTTTGAAGGCGAGACGGCCCGCTGCCTTCGCGTCGCGGGCGTTGGATAAGCCCTGCATGCCAAACTCGACGTTCTGGAGCACCATGCGAACCGGGCGCGCCGGAACCTCGTCTTTGAGATGCAGGGTGCCGCCGGTAAGGCGGATTTCGCCGACTTTGTATTCGAATGGCTTGGGTGCGGATGCCGGCGAATTCGCCGCGGGCGCGGCACCCTTGTTCGCTTTGTCGGGGGGCGGGGCGCTCTTTGCTGCCGCTTTCAGGAATGCCATCACATTGAAGCTGCTGTCCTTGAGCCGCGTGACGTGCGCCTGCATGCCGTCGATGCGCACCCTTTTAACACTGGCTTTTTGGCGCAGGATATCGAGCGATTCAATGTCGAGCGCGAGCGCAGGCAGCATCAACAGCGGGCCGCCATCCGCATCGCGCAGGTCAATCCTGCTCAAATTCAGCGACCCGCTCACAGTGAGCTTGTCAGGCTTGTTCTTGAGCATGGCAAACGCGAGCTTGATCCGCGTGTCGAGTTGTCCGGACGCGAGCCTGAAATTGAGCGGCACCGGAGAGTAATCGAGAAACCGCTGCAGTTGCAACGCGTCAAGATTGAGGTTCAGTGTCGTCTCACGCGTATCCGCAAACGGCCTGGTTTCGCCGGTAATGCGAAACGGCGCACCGTCGATCGTGGCAGACAGGAACGGCTGCACAGTGATGTTCGTCTCATACGGCAGGCTGGAAAGAAACGGGACTCCGATCCTGATGGCGGTCACCTGGTGTCGCTGCTTCTCGGGCCGGTCGTCGAAATCGATGCGGCCGTCGATCACCTCGATGTTGTTGAGCGAGAACTGCGGCGTGGGTCCCGCCGGACTGGCGAGGAATTCGTCGATGACGTCCCGGAAGTTGTAAGACCCATCGGCGTTCCTTACCACACGCAAATGCGGTTTTACCATGCGCGTTACGTTGATCACCGGCGCCAACCGGTAAAAAGACGTGCCCGACGCGTTGACGTACAGTTCCTCGACGCTCAGCACCGGCTCGTCGCTGCCGCGCTCGCGCACGACGAAACCCTGCAACGTGATCGACAGCTCAAACGGATTGATGCGAACGTGTTCAACCGTGGTCTTGCGCTGCAGTTGCGCGGACAACGACTCTTCGAGCTTGTACTTCACGAGCGGCGGCGCGACGAGAAAGCCGGCGACCGTAACGAGCACGAAAAGTCCCGCGACCCACCAGCCGATTTTGCGGACTGCGCGTGAGCCGGCGATTTTTTCCCGGATATTCCTGGCGGTCAGGGACATGGTGTGCTGGCAACCCGGTGGTGATTTCGAGTCAAGGAATTCCCGAACAAGTCTGCATGCGTAACTCCGGCGTGTAAATACCTGCCCCGGCGCGCATCAAGCCAGGGTCGCAATACGGTGAAGTCAATTGCCTGGACAACGGCGTGCGCCGGTGGGACGAGCGTGATCAGATTTTGCCTAGTTTAACAGGCATGCGGCCGCTAACCCGGTTCTGCGCATCGCAATCGCGTTGTCGGCGATCCCGGCCGCCCGCGCATATCGGAATTACTGCATTGCGCCATTTTCAGGCGACAAGATTGTTGACAATGCGGTCGACAACTTCTACGATTCCAGCATGAACAACAGCCGCTCCGCCCTGCCGCGCACGCGCGCGCCTGCCGAACTCCTGCCGGCCCTGCGCGAGCGTATCGTGCGCCGCGAACTGCCGCCGGGCGCCAAGCTGCTCGAGAGCGAGTTGTCGCGCGAATTCGGCGTGTCGCGCAGCAAGGTTCGCGATGTCTTCGGCGCGCTCGAACAGCGCGGTCTCATCAAGCGCATTCCAAACCGCGGCGCGGTGGTGGCGCGCCTCGATCTCGCGCAGGTATGCGAGATTTACGACGTGCGCGAAATGCTCGAAGGCCTGTGCGTGCGCATCGCCGTCGAACGGACCAAACCGCAGTCGTGGCGGGACCTGGTGCAACTCTTCGGCCGGCCGATGGAACAATTGGTCAGGCGCGGGCGCTTCGAGGAATACATCGCCAACCTCGACCGGCTGCGCCGCCGCACCATCGAGGCCGCCGGTAACGCCGTGCTCACCGACATGCTCAACAGCATTAACGACAAGACGCGCGAAATTCAGCGCCGCATCATCATCCTGCCCGGACGCGCCGCTGACGGATTGAAACAGCATCGGGCGGTGCTCGCCGCGATGCGCAAAGGCGATGCGCTCGCGGCGGAGAGCCTGCGGCGCGCCAACATCCGCAGCTCGCGTGAATACCTCGAGCGCTTTCAGAATTTCGTCTTGTAGAACCCGCACTATGAGCGCAGAACCCGTGAAGCAACCAGGCAACGGTCCGCTCGCCGGCTATCGGGTACTCGAACTGGGGTCGACCGTCGCCGGGCCGTTCTGCGGCCGTCTCTTTGCCGATTTCGGCGCCGAGGTGATCAAGGTCGAAGCGGCCGACGGCGACCCGGTGCGCTCGATGGGCAAGCGTTACAACGGCAAATCGCTGTGGGCCGCGAGTATTTTCCGCAACAAGTCGCTGATCAGCATCGATCTGCGCAAACCACGGGGACAGGCCATCGTCAGGAGTCTCGCCGCCAAATGTGATTTTCTGATCGAGAACTTCCGGCCGGGGTCGCTTGAAGCGTGGGGGCTGGGCTATGCCGACCTGTCGGCAGTCAACGCCGGCCTGATCATGATCCGCATCAGCGGCTACGGGCAGACGGGCCCTTATCGCGAGCGGCCCGGCTACGGCGTGATCTGCGAAGCAGTCAGCGGATTGCGCCACATCACCGGTGACGCCGACCGTCCGCCCGGCCGCATCGCCACGTCGACGACCGATTACATTACGGGTCTGTACGCGGCATTCGGCGCGATGCTTGCGCTCGAAGCGCGGCACACGACCGGCAAGGGCCAGGTCATCGATGCCGCACTCTACGAAGGCGCGTTCAGCTTCATGGAACCACATGTTCCGGCGTTCGAAAAACTCGGCAGCATCGCGATGCGCGCGGGCTCGCGGCTGCCCGGGAACGCGCCGAACAACCTCTATCCGACCGGCGACCGGCAATACATCCATATCACCGCGGCGAGCGATGCCGTATTCCGGCGCATCGCCAACGTGATCGGTGAACCTGCGCTCAGTGCGGACCCGCGCTTCAGGACCGCCGTTGCGCGCGCTGAAAACGAAGATGCGATCGATGACATCATTACGCGCTGGACACTGCAACACAGTTGCGCCGAAGCCG
>JAYWDM010000419.1:0-4166 GCA_043779885.1 Betaproteobacteria bacterium
GACGGGCGCGCACGCTGAATTCGAGGTTCACGGCCTCACGTCTGGCGTGGCTCTGGTCGGGCCCACGTGGAGGTCGCCAGCACCGCACTGGCGTTTGTGCGCACGGGGAACTCGGCGTGATCAAGCTTAAGTTCGAGGGTGTGGCCGTCGGGGTCCTGCACGTAGATCGACGTGCCGAAACCGCTCGCACCGTATACCTCGACCGGCCCCGATACGATCGCCACCGCGTGCTGCTCCAGATACGGCACGATGGTCGCGAAGTCACCGGCGATCAGCAGGCACAGATGATCCATTGCGCGCGCGTCCTTGGCGGCCAGCTCGCCGCCTGCCGGCAACACCTGCAGATCGATCAGATGGCGCCCGCAGCGTAGCTGGTAAATGCCGAAATCGTCGATAATGCGTTCGAGTTTGAGGCCGAGCACGTCAACGTAGAAATGCACTGCACGCTCGATCGACGCAATTTTAAGCACGACATGATCGATGCCGTGAAAATGCAACGGGATGGATGCGGGCATGGCGGGCTCCTCAATCAATACGATTCGGTTGCACATTACTGGGTGCCGCCGCCGACGTCGATCACTCCCGTGGGCTGGCTGGTACTGCCCGCTTCGCGCCGTCAACGGACAGCCGGTCCGTGGGCTGCTAGGCTGCGGCGGCCACCCACCGTCATGGCATCAAGAGTGAACCGATGGACATAGGCGGCATGATTGTCCCGACCGCCAAGTCCCTGCAGCCGGTCGAACGGGCCCGCGACCTTGAGTCACTGTGGTTCCTCGATCATAGGCACATTCCGGCCAACCGCGAAACGCCGCCGGGCGGCCGCCCGATCGGCCGCGACCCGGCCAGCGTCATGCACCGCATTCTGGTCATCGGACCATGACCGACTTGCGCGCCGTCGCCGGTCCTAATCGATCGCCACCGCGCGGGACGGTGCCGGTGCGCGCGTTCTTCTGCGATACCTACGGCACCCTGTGCGATTTCTATGGGCCGCTGACGCGGGCTTTCGCCCGGATGGCGCAGATGAACAGTATCCGCTGCGACGCCGGCGCGCTGGCCTTGGCATGGCGCACCGCCTACGTGCGTGCCATGGCGCGGCAGACCCGCGAAGCCCTGGCGTTTCGACCGCTGGCGGACATCCAACGCGAGAACCTCGTCACGCTGCTCGCCGAACGGTTCCCGATTGCGATCGACGCCGACGCGATCGAGACTCTGGTCAGTACGTGGAATCGCCTCGAACCGTGGCCCGATGTGCCGGCCGGCCTGCGCGCATTGAAGCAGATCGCGATCATCGCGCCGCTGTCAAACGGCAACTTCGTCGATATGGTCAGCCTCGCGCGCTATGCCGATCTGCCGTGGGACATCATTCTCGGCTCATCGATCGCGCGTGCCTACAAACCGCATCCACAGGTGTATCTGCAGGGGGCAGCGGCGCTGGATCTGGCGCCACAAGAGGTGTGCATGGTAGCCGCGCATCAGAACGACCTGCATCACGCCGCCAGTCACGGCATGCAGACTGCATTCGTTATTCGTCCGCTGGAATTCGGCGGCGCGACCCGCCCGCGCGCGCCGCAAGCCGGCGTGGCCTATGCCGAAGCTGCCGAGATCCATCCCGAATTCGCCTGGACTTATGTGGCGACCGATCTGCTGGATCTCGCGCGTCAGTACCGCGCCGACGCGCAGACATACTGCCCCTAGCGCAGGGCCGTTGTGCGGCGGCGCACGGCCACCTCAGAGCAACACGTCCGACGTCAACTCGCACCCAAACACGGTCTCACGCTCACCCCGCAAATCAATACGCTAGAGACGGTTCATGGGTAGGGGGAGTTCGATGACGGTGCGTCTAGGACGCCTGTCGGACTTGAGGGTTCGTCGCGAGGCGAGTGGGAAAGCGCGGACAGATAGGCGCGCGGTCGAGGCGAATAGTGGGGCTATGCAACGACAACGCGCCCGTCTATCGACCGCTATCCCACCGCCGCAGCAGATGCCCTTAAGTCCGACAGGTTCGTGGACGCTCCTTTGTGCAGACCGCTCGCTTAGAATCGCAGACATGCATGGTTAGGCGTGAATGGATAAGGATGAATACGATGGCGCAAGCGAACCTGCTCGTCGGCGAAGGTTTCAATCAACTGGCCGCAGGCAAGGACGGTTACTTTCTGTACAACCGCAACGATCAGTACATCGGCCGCGCGCTGGAGAAATACGGCGAGTTCAGTGCGCTCGAGATGGAAGTGCTCGCTCAGTTGTGCGCGCCCGGCCAGACCGTGATCGAAGTCGGCGCCAATATCGGCGCGCATACCGTGGGCCTCGCCCGCCGGGTCGGGCCGCGCGGACGGGTACTGGCGTTCGAGCCGCAGCGATTGGTGTTCCAAGTGTTGTGCGCGAATATGGCATTGAACAGCCTGACCAACGTCGATTGTTACTGGGCGGCGCTCGGCAGCACCGAAGGCAGTATCGTCGTACCCGAACTCGATCCGGACAAGAACAACAATTTCGGCGGACTGTCGCTGCTCGGCGCGCAGCAAGGAACGCAGGTCACCTGCCACACCCTCGACCGCTTTGTTGGACTGTCACAGGTGCGCCTGCTCAAGCTCGACGTCGAAGGCATGGAAGCGGAAGTCCTACGCGGCGGCTTGCAGTTGCTGCAGAAGTTCAAGCCGCTACTGTATGTAGAAAATGATCGTCTCGACCGCTCCCAAGCTTTGATCGAGCTGATCGCAGGCCAAGGCTACCGCTTGTTCTGGCACTTGCCGCCGCTGTTCAATCCAAAGAATTTCTACGGCGCCAGCGACAATCTCTATGCCGGCATCGTGTCGGTGAACATGCTGTGCGTACATCGCGATACCAACATGCGCATCGACGGGTTCACCGAAGTAACCGATCCAACGTTTCATCCAATGCGCCGTGGAGCAAACGGTTAGACCGGCCCATCCGTATTTGCCACGGTCACACGGCCTAGCACCTGCTCCAGGGGTCGTGCGCGATGGACAATAATCGCGCTTCGTCTACGACTGGCATGCTGTCGACGGACGCTGGTTCCGTTCTGATGCCAACGAGAACTCGGAGTTCGACGGCGGCGGCGGCTTGTCCGCGCGCTACGCCAGCATGAACGATGTCGGGGTCAGCTGCCGCGCCGGAGCGGCGCGCCCAGCGCTCAGACTGCAACGGCAGCGCGAAAGCGGTCGATGGCGTCGGAGCTGTTTTCGAATACGGCTTCTTCACCGGTCGGCGCCGTGATCTTGAATAGCACCGTACTCTGCTCGTCGTGCTGGAACACCGTCAGATTGGCCGGCCGTGTCCATTTTGGATTGCGGTACGCGAGGTAGAACTCGGCCAGTTCCTTGCCGTTCAACATGGCACCGCCGGGCTTGATGCCGTTGGCAACAACGTTGTCTGGCCACGCTGCCCAGCCCTCGGAGCCGGCGATGCTCTTGGCAATGCGTTCGACTTTTTCACGGATTGGTTTGACGAAACGCTTGGAATAGAAGCGCGCGTCCAGCGCTTTCAGCGCGGACTTGGCTGCCGCCATGATTTCCTTGCGGCCGAGTCGTTCAGCATTCGAATAGAGATTGTCCAGCTGCTTGCTGTCGAAGCCGCCAGACGCAATTTTTTCCAGGATCGTTTCGCTCATTCGGTTTCTCGCTTGATAGTGAATCTGCTCAACTGCACACTGGCGGTTTGCGTCCGCACCAGGGTTGCGCCGTTTCGATCTGCGCGGCGATGCGGATCAAGGTGGCTTCGTCGCCGTCGCGACCGACAAACTGAACGCCGATCGGCAGGCCGCTCGCACACCAGCCCATCGGCACTGACATTGCCGGTGAGCCGCTAGCGTTGAACGGTGCGGTAAAGCAGCAATCCGGCCCCATGCGGCTGTCGTCGTAGGTATCGACATCGAGCGCCATGTCGTAGTAGCCGTGGCTGCGCGGCAACATCGGCACAGTCGGCATCAACCACGCATCGAATGCCGCCATCCGCACCAGTAGTTCGCGACTGGCCGCGCGCATGCTTTCGATGTGATTGGAGTGTTCGACCCCGGTCACGCCGCGCCCTTTCTGGATCATGGTCCAGTACAGCGGCGCCATATCGGCGCGCGTCGCCGCGCGGCCGACCACCCTCGCCATGCTGTCGAAGAAGGCCGCCGTCTGCACCGCGACCAGCGCGGTGTAGGT
>JAYWDM010000420.1:0-4151 GCA_043779885.1 Betaproteobacteria bacterium
TGGCTGTTTTCGCGGGCGAAAACGCCCTGCACCGCCGTGATCGGAATCGAGCATTCGCGCGACACGCCGCTGAACCGCGCGGCGAACTGTACCCGGTCGTCTCCTATGGTCAGCCGATGCGCCGCGTCGGGGCTGATGTTGAGCACGATCTCGCCGTTTTTCACGTGCTCCAGGGGCACGCGCGTTTGCGCATCGACTTTGACCGAAAGGTATGCCGTGAACCCGCTGTCGCCGCACCATTCGCAAATGGCGCGGATCAGATACGGCTTGGTCGAGCGCTCTTTCGCCATGGTCGTTACTTGCGCATGACCTTTTCGGATGCGGTCAGCGAATCGATGAAAGCGGGCCGGCTGAACAGCCGTTCGGCGTATTTCATCAGGGGCGCGGCCTGCTTGGGCAGCTGGATATCGTAATAATCGAGCCGCCACAGGAGCGGCACGATCGCGACGTCGAGCATCGAGAACTCGTCGCCCAGCATGTATTTCTGCTTGGCGAACACCGGCGCGATCTGCGCGAGATTGTCGCGGATCGCGGCGCGCGCCTTGTCGGCGATGCGCTGGTTGCCTTTTTCGAGCGTTTCGACGTGCGTGAACATCTCGTGCTCGAAGCGGAACAGAAAAAGCCGCGCGCGCGCGCGCATCACCGGATCGGCCGGCATCAGTTGCGGATGCGGGAAACGGTCGTCGATATACTCGTTGATAATGTTCGATTCGTAGAGCATCAGATCGCGCTCGACCAGCACCGGCACCTGGTTATACGGATTCATGACCGCGAGGTCTTCCGGCTTGTTGTGCAGGTCGACATCGACGATCTGAAAATCCATGCCCTTTTCATAGAGCACGTTGCGGCAGCGCTGGCTGAAGGGGCAGGTCGTGCCTGAATAAAGAGTCATCATATAGGCACCGTTTTAGTGAACGTCCTTCCAGTAGGATTTCTTGAGGGCAAACACCAGTATGAACAGCAGGCCGAGCAGCATCAGCGCATAGAAGCCGATACTCCGGCGTTCCAGGCGCGCCGGTTCAGCCATATAGTTCATGTAATTGACAAGATCGGCGACGGTCTTGTCGTATTCAATCGGCGACAGCGTGCCGGTGCCGGGCTGCAACGTCTTCACCACGTAGCGCTTCACCGCCTTGCCGTCCTGGTGCGTGGTAACGTCCTCCATCCGGGCCACCGATTTTGCCGCGATCAATGCCGCGGCCGCCGCATGCTCCGATTCGAATTCCTCTTCCACGAGCCGCTGCTGGCCGTTTAACTGCCACAAAGCGTGCGGCATGCCGACGTTGGTGAATATCAGATTGTTCCAGCCGGTCGGGCGTGACGAATCCCGGTAGAACGAACGCAGGTACGTGTATATCCAGTCGGCGCCGCTGCCGGCCCCGGAACTGCGCGAACGCGCGGTCACCGTGAGATCGGGGGGGGCTACGCCGAACCATTGTTTCGCGTCCTTGCGGTCCATCGCCACCTGCATCAATTCTCCGGTTTTGACGCCGGTGAAAATCAGGTTGTCTTTGATCTGCAATTCCGTGAGGCCGAGGTCCTGCAGCCGGTTGTAGCGCATGTAACCCGCCGTGTGACAGTTCAGGCAGTAGTTGACGAACACCTTGGCGCCGTTCTGCAACGATGCGAGGTCATGCGAATTGATCGGTGCGGTTTGCAGGCGCGCGCCTTCGGACGCCGTCGCCGCGAGCGGGGCAAGCATTGCCGCGGCAACCGCGCCGCGGACGAATCTGGCGAATGCGCGGCTTACCATGTCAACCTCGCCGGCTCCGGTTTGCAGGGGTCGATTCTCGAGTACCACGGCATCAGAATAAAGAACAGGAAGTAGATCGCCGTGCAGATTCGCGCCACCACGGTCGCGCGATCGGCGTTGCCGAGCCACGCGCCGAACTGCCCCCACACGTTGGTCGGCTCGGTGCCGAGGTAGCCCAACAGCAGGAAGACGACCACGAATATCGCGAGCGCGCTCTTGAAGACCGGGCCTTTGTAGCGAACCGACTTGACCGGGCTGCGGTCCAGCCACGGCAGCAGAAACAGTATCATCGTCGCCAGCCCCATTGCCAGCACCCCCGGGAACTGCGAATTAAACAGCGGCGGTATCGCGCGCAGGATCGAATAATACGGCGTGAAATACCACACCGGCGCGATATGCAGCGGCGTATTCAGCGGATCGGCCGGGATGAAGTTATTGTATTCGAGAAAGTATCCGCCCATCTCCGGCACGAAGAACATGATGACCGAAAACACGATCAGAAACACCACCACGCCGAGCGCGTCCTTGACCGAATAGTACGGGTGCGAGTAAATGCCGTCGAGCGGCAGGCCGGTGCGCGGGTCTTTCGGCTGCTGCTTTATTTCGACGCCGTCCGGATTGTTGGACCCTACTTCATGCAATGCCATCAGATGCGCGGCGACCAGGCCCAGCAGCACCAGCGGAATCGCGATGACGTGGAAAGCGAAGAAGCGGTTCAGCGTCGCGTCCGACACCACGTAGTCGCCGCGTATCCAGATCGACAGGTCTTCGCCGATGAACGGCACCGCGCCAAACAGGTTGACGATCACCTGCGCGCCCCAGTACGACATCTGGCCCCACGGCAGAAGGTAGCCGAAAAACGCTTCGGCCATCAGGCACAGGTAAATCAGCATGCCGAATATCCACAAGAGCTCGCGCGGCTTGCGGTACGAACCGTATAAAAGCCCGCGGAACATGTGCAGATACACGCAGATGAAGAACGCCGATGCGCCGGTCGAATGCATGTAGCGGATGATCCAGCCGCCCCACACGTCGCGCATGATGTATTCGACCGACGCGAACGCCTGCGCCGCATCGGGCTTGTTATGCATGGTCAGGAATATGCCGGTGACTATCTGCAGCACCAGCACAAACGCCGACAGCGAGCCGAAGTAATACCAGAAGTTGAAGTTTTTCGGCGCGACGTACTTGCCCCACTGGTCTTCCCACAGCTTGATCAGCGGAAAGCGCGCGTCGACCCAGGTCAATACGCCGTTCAAGGGGCCGGCGCCGGTCACCGGTTGTTTCTCTGCAGCGGCCATGATTAAGCTCCCTTGGTGTCGTCGCCGATGATGATCCTGCCGTCGCCGACGAATTTGTACGGGGGCACGCGCAGATTTGTCGGCGCGGGCGAGCCTTCGAACACACGACCCGCGAGATCGAACTTGGAGCCGTGGCACGGGCAGAAGAAACCGCCGGTCCAGTCCTGCCCCATGTCGCTCCTGGCTTCGACCGACTTGAACTGGGGCGAGCAGCCGAGGTGGGTACACACGCCTTCAAGGACTGCAATATCCGGCTTGATCGAGCGATATTCGTTTTTCGCGTAGTCGGGCTGTTGCGGAACGTCTGACTTCGGATCGGACACGCGGCCGTCATTTTTCACGATGCCCTCGAGCATTTCCTTGGTGCGGTTCATCACCCACACCGGTTTGCCGCGCCATTCGACGATCTGCATGTCGCCGGGCGCCAGCTTGCTGATGTCGACTTCGGTCGGCGCACCCGCCGCCTTCGCGCGCTCGGATGGAATCATGCTGCCGGCAAACGGCACCGCCGTCGCCGCTGCGGCCACACCGCCTACGACACCCGTGGCGGCCATCAGAAAACCGCGTTTACTCTGGTCTACTTCCCGTTCCGGCATGGAATTCCCCGCTGGCGAATTGACAAAAAACGCCTATTTTAGCGACTTTTGCGCGAAAACTTAAGCAAAACATGAAAATAGTCCATCGTTTCAGCCAATTGCATGCGACTTACGGCACCCGAAAATGCACTCTTGCGCGCTACACCGGGTTGGAAATATCCACGAATTCATGCGCGATGGCGAAACGCGCCGCGAGGTGCCCGCCAAGCGCCTGTATTCCATACCGCTCGGTCGCATGATGACCCGCGGCCAGGTACGCGACACCCGACTCGCGTGCAAGATGCACCGTTTGTTCGGAAATTTCGCCCGAAATATAGACGTCGACGCCCAGCCGCACGGCGTCCTCCAGATAACCCTGCGCGGCGCCGCTGCACCACGCCACGCGGCGCACGCACTTCGCCTCATCGCCTATGATCAGCGGCGCGCGGCCCATACGCTGCGCGCAACGGCGCGCGAGTTCGCCCAGCGTTACCGGCTCGGCGAAAACGCCGTGGGCGCCTA
>JAYWDM010000421.1:0-4150 GCA_043779885.1 Betaproteobacteria bacterium
CGTGGAAGCGGTCGTGGCGGAGTTGAAAAAGCTCTCGAAGCCCACAACCACCAGCAAGGAAATCGCACAGGTCGCCTCGATCTCGGCCAATTCCGACGCATCCATCGGCGAGAAAATCGCCGAAGCCATGGAAAAAGTCGGCAAGGAAGGCGTGATCACCGTCGAGGACGGCACCTCACTCGTCATGGAACTCGACATCGTCGAAGGCATGCAGTTCGACCGCGGCTATCTGTCGCCGTATTTCATCAATAGCGCCGAAAAGCAGATGTCCCTGCTGGAGAACCCCTATATCCTGCTGACGGAAAAAAAGATCTCCACGATCCGCGACCTTCTGCCCGTACTCGAGCAGGTCGCGAAGGCCGGCCGACCGCTGCTGATTATTGCCGAAGATGTTGACAGCGAAGCGCTTGCGACGCTGGTCGTGAACAACATCCGCGGCATCCTTAAAACGTGCGCGGTGAAAGCGCCGGGTTTCGGCGATCGTCGCAAAGCAATGCTTGAAGACATCGCGACGCTCACCGGCGGGGCTGTCATTGCCGAGGAAGTCGGCCTGTCGCTCGAGAAAGTCACGCTGGCCGAACTGGGCCAGGCGAAGCGCATCGAGATCGGCAAGGAAGAAACCACCGTCATCGACGGCGCCGGCGATGCCAAAGCGATCGAAGGCCGCGTCAAGATCCTGCGCAAGCAGATCGAAGACACGACCAGCGATTACGACAAGGAAAAACTCCAGGAACGCGTCGCCAAGCTCGCCGGTGGCGTGGCACTGATCAAAGTGGGTGCTGCAACCGAAGTGGAAATGAAAGAGAAGAAGGCGCGCGTGGAAGACGCGCTGCATTCGACCCGCGCGGCGGTGGAAGAAGGCATCGTTGCGGGCGGCGGCGTGGCATTGCTGCGGGCGCGTTCGGCCCTGGGCAAGCTCACGGGCGCCAACCACGATCAGGACGCAGGCATCAAGATCGTGCTGCGTGCACTTGAAGAACCCCTGCGCTGCATCGTCGCCAACGCCGGTGACGAACCGTCGGTGGTGCTCAACAAAGTCGTCGACGGCAAGGGCAACTTTGGTTACAACGCGCAGACCAGCCAGTACGGGGACCTGATGGAGATGGGTGTTGTGGATCCGACCAAGGTCACGCGCGCCGCGTTGCAGAACGCTGCCTCAGTGGCCGGCCTGATACTCACGACCGCTGCGATGATCGCAGAGGCGCCGCAGGAAGAATCCGCCGGTGGCGGCATGGGCGGCGGCGGCATGGGTGGTGGCATGGGCGGGATGGGTGGCATGGGCGGCATGGGCGGCATGGGCATGTAACACGCTCACGGGCAGCCGGCCGTTTTACGTCATTCCAGACGTGATCCAGCTACAGTTCCAGGAGAAAGCCCCGTTTGCGCGGGGCTTTTTTTTCGTGCGGTGCGCGCGCCACACGTGTGTTCGCGATGCCGGTCAGTACAGGGTCATCTGCCGCCGATCACCTTTTTCCATTTCACGTAATCCGCTTTGATCAGCGCCGCGTATTCCTGCGGGGTAGAGGGCGCGGGGTTCAGTCCCTGGCTGCGCGAAATTCGCGCTACCTCCGGATCCGTCAGCGTCTCGCGCAGGTGCCGGTTGAGCCGGCTGATAATCGCGGCTGGCGTGCCCGCGGGCGCCAGCAGGCCGAACCAGAATGTCGCGTCGTAGTTGCGGATGCCCGCCTCGTGCATGGACGGCACATCGGGCAGGCTGGGGTCGCGATTGAGGCTCGTCACCGCCAGCACCTTGATGCGGGTGCGCAACGTGCCGGCAGTGGTCGAACTGACGAAGCCTATTTGCACCTCACCGCCGAGCACCGCGGTCAGAATTTCGTTGCCGCCTTTGTAGGGGACATGCGTGAAGGCCGCGCCGGTCATGGCTTGCAGCATCTCGCCGGAAAGATGTCCCGCGGAGCCGATACCCTGCGTGGCATAACGCAGTTGCCCGGGCTTTTCTTTCGCCAGCGCGATGACCTGTTCGACGGCGTTCAGCGGAAAATCCTGCCGCGCGACGAGCGCATTGCAGAACGTCAGCGCCAGGCCGATCGGCGCGAAGGCGGTGGCGGTGTTGTAGGGCAGGTTCTTTTCGAGGATCTGGCTGATGGTGAGCGCGCCGGGGCTCGACCACAGCAATGTGTAGCCGTCGGCCGGCGCCCGGGCCACGATCTGCGCCGCAACGCTGCCGCCCGCGCCGCCGCGGTTCTCAATAACGATCGAGGTGCCCAGCGCCTCGCCCATGCGGGTCGCGATGCTGCGCGCCGATCCGTCCGCGCTGCCACCCGCGGAGAACCCGACCAGAAGCCGAATCGGTTTGACGGGATAGTTCTGCGCCGACACAGCGACGCTGCACACGATGCCGGGTGCGCAAAGTATTATGCGCGTAAGTAGTGCCTGCATGACCATGAGTCCCTTTGCCGGCGCCGCACCTCCGATGATACGCAGCGCGCAGGATAGGTTGAGGCCGTCGAGGCCGCTACCCATCGTGAGTGATGCCTTGCTCCTCGATGGGTATCGCTGCGCTCCACCCATCCTTCGGGTTTGTCGACGCTGATCCGCATTTGTTCGCGCCGCGGTGATCATCCCGCCAGCAAACTCGAGTTGCGTTCCGCGGTAAGAATCCGGATCGGCTTGCCGGCCATGAATGCCGCAATGTTCTCCACGGCATCCGCGTAGGCGACCGCGTAAAATTCCATGACGTTGTGACCCTGGTGCGGCGTCAGCACGACGTTGGGCAAGGTCCTGAGCGGGCTGTCGTCCGGCAACGGTTCGCGCGTGAACACATCGAGGCCCGCGCCCGCGATGCGCCGCTCCTGCAGCGCTTTGATCAACGCCTCTTCGTCGATCAGCGGGCCGCGCGCGGTATTGACGAGGATCGCGCCCGGCTTCATCAGCGCGAGTTCGCGCGCGCCCACGATGCCGCGCGTGCGCTCGCCGAGCACGAGATGTACGCTCAGCACGTCGCTGCTCGCGAACAGTTCGTCTTTGCCGACGCGCGTGACGCCGGACTGCGCGGCGGTCTCCGCGGTCAGGTTCTGGCTCCAGGCGATGATCTCCATTCCCAGCGCCCTCGCCACGGGCACCATGTGGCGCCCTTGGCGGCCGAGGCCCAGCAGGCCCAGCGTGCGCCCCGCCAGCGTTATGCCGACTGTGCTTTGCCAGCCGCCCTGACGCATCCTTGTCGCTTCATGCGGAATGTGGCGCGCCACGGCAAGAATCAATCCCCAGGTGAGTTCGCTGGTGGCCTTGCGATACGTGCCGCGCAACTCCGTGTACGACACGACGATGCCGCGCCGTGTGGCGGCGGCCACGTCGAGCGTGCGGTTGTACAAACCCGTGATTGCGATCATTTTGAGGTTGGGCAGGCGCGCGAGCAGGGCATCCGCGATGGGCATGCGCTCGCGCAGCGTGCAGATAACGTCGTAAGGTTGCAGCACGCGCGCGGCTTCGTCGGGCAGCGCCAGCGGCCGGTCAAACACCGTGACGTCGCAGGCGGGGCCGAGCACCGACCAATCCGCCGCGGTTTGCGCGAGGCGCAGATAGTCGTCGAGGATGGCGATTTTCATGGGACGATTGCGGGCTGGCAGTGGCGTGGTCGAGATTATTTGCTTTGGCGGGAGCGGCTGACAAATCGGCGCAAAACGTTGTGCTCAATCAAGCTTGGCCCCTGCCTGCCTGATGACTTTCGCCCAGCGCGCGATGTCGGTCCTGAGAAACTCGGTGAACTGCGCGGGCGAGTTGCCGACGGGTTCGGCGCCTTCGCGCAGCAGGCGGTCGCGGATTTCAGGCGTCTGCAGAATGTTCAGGAACTCGCGATGCAGCCGCACGATGATTGCATGCGGCGTATGCGCCGGCGCCAGCACGCCGTACCAGCCGACGACTTCAAAACCGGGCAATCCGGACTCGGCGATGGTGGGCACCTGCGGCATGGCAAGCGAACGTCTGGCGCTCGATACCGCGATGCCCCGCACCCGCCCGGCCCTGACGTGCGGCTCGATCGGCACGATACCCGCGAACATCAGTTGCACCTGCCCGCCGATCAATTCGGTGATCGCGGGTCCCGAGCCCTTGTACGGGATGTGGGTCAGCTTCACGCCGGTCATCGTATTGAAAAGTTCGCCCGCAAGATGGCTGCCGCTGCCGTTGCCGG
>JAYWDM010000422.1:0-4134 GCA_043779885.1 Betaproteobacteria bacterium
CGGGGATGGGGGTGAAAAAGTTGCATATGACCTCGGCTATCACACCTACCCCCCATCCCAACCTTCCCCCGCAAGGGGGGAAGGGGCTGCGGAGTGGAGATGTGTAGATACCTATGCCTTGTAGGGGAGGATGAAGCCAGCGCATGAAGAAACGAGCAGGATGGCCTGCGGGAAAACTAGGTTTTGTGCCCGAGTTCCTGGCACGTGCGCAGCATCTTCTCGCTGCCGTTGTCGATGCCGATGATATCGAACACGTCGTTCTTGTCGCGCACCTGGTTCGCCGCCTTCGACTGCAGCATGATCAGCGACTGCACCGACTGGTGGTCGCACTTGCGGTACGCCTGCGGCCCCTTGTAGAAATCGTACTTGAGATGCTCCATCGCGGCGATCACCTTGTCGGAATCCGTGCTCTTCGCATTGCGCGCCGCGGTGAGCACCGAACGCACGCCCGAGTAACCGAGCGCGCCGTAGTCGGTCGGCACCGTGCCGGGGTGCGCCTTGCGGTAGCGGTCGTTGAACGCCTTGGCACTCGCGAGCGAATCCTCGATCTTCCAGTAGTACGAGGTGGCGCCCACAACGCCTTCGAACGGCTCGGGACCGGCGGCCATGCGTGCGCTGATGAGCAGGATGGGCGTGATGATCTTGACCTGCCTGGTGATGCCGAAGTCGAGCGCCTGCTTGGTCGCGTTCACGAGATCGCGGCCGAAATTGATCATGCACAGGATGTCGGGTTTCAGCGACTGCACGCGCGGGAAGAACGACGTGTAGTCGCTGGTGCCGAGCGGGTAACGCAGGTCGGCGAGCGTCTCCATGCCGAACTCCTTGCCCGCGCGCTGGAAGCCGCGCAGCATTTCGTGGCCGTACGCATAGTCCGGCGTGAAAAACACGACGCGCTTGCCGAACTTCGGAATCGCGAAACGCGCGACCGCGCCGGAAGTCATGTGCGGATTCATCGCTTCGTGGAACGTGTACTTGCTGAAGTCCTTGACCTCGCTGATCGCGTCCGACTGGCTGATCGAGTTGTAGATGACGCCGCGTTCCTTGCACACGTTGTTGACCGACAGCTGCACCGCCGCCGACAGCGCGCCGACGACGAAATTCACCTTCTCTTTCTCGATCAGCTCGAGCGTGCGCGTCGCGGCTTCGCCGGGATTCAACTTGTCGTCGCGCACCAGCAGTTCCGCCATGCGCCCGTTAAGCCCGCCGGACTCATTGAACTCCCTGATCGCGATTTCGGCGCAGCGCACCTGGTCCTGCGCTTCGGTGCCGAACGGGCCGGTGAGCGGCGTCGGAAAACCGACCTTGATCGGCGCTTTGTTCTGCGCGTGGACGATATTGATCCAGAACGGCGACGTCGCGGCGGTGGCAGCTACGCCGGTGGCGCCGAGTATCAGCTTGCGCCGCTTGCTGTCGGTCGCAGGTTTCTTTATGCGGTCAGTCATGTTGCTCCTCCGTGATGTGGGTGAAACGCAAACCCGCGCGCGTGGCGCGGGCCTTGTTGTTGGCGGCTATGTTACTTGAAGCCGGGTCAGCGCAAAAGCACGATCTGCCCAGTCGGGCACGGCAATCTCCCGCATGACGACCTCGGGCCGGCGCAAATAGGCGGCCAGCGCGGCCTGCGGGCCACCCGGCGCAGCTGGCCCTATGCCCAGACCGAGGACACGCGCGTGGGCGACGATGGAGGCGCCGAATTCGAGGCGCTTTGCCTCATAGATCCTGAGCGCGGCGGCCAGATCGTCCGGGTGCGCGGCCAGCGCATCGGCGAGCGCGACCGCATCCCCCGCAGCCTTGGTCACGCCCAGCCCGACATGCGGGCGCGCGACGAACGCGGCATCGCCGAGGATCGCGACGCGGCCGCGCACGAGCTGCGCGGACTCCAGATCGTAAATCGGCTGAAACAGCGGCTCGCTCGTCGCGCGCACCACCTCGACGAACGGCGGCGCGAGCAGTTGCCCGGCGGCGGCATGCATCGCCGCGATCACTTCCGGCCGGATTCGATCCGGCGGAATGTTGTGCTCGTAGTGCCGGCCCTGCGCATCAGTGAACAGGTCGCGCAGCACCGTTTGTTCAGCGGCCGGCCGGTACCACACGAAGTTGTAGCGGCGCTGGCCGGGCTCGGTGGTGTAATCGCGCCCCGCCACCAGATAAGTCAGCATCATCTCGCCCGGCGGCAGACCGAACGTCATCCGATCGGCCAGCGCGCGCCGGGTCTGCGCTGTGAGAGCGCACTCGTCAACGAGGCCGCGCCAGGCGACGTACCCCGCGTACGCGGGCGTGCTATGCGGCGCGACCTGCGCGCGCACCGCGGAGCGGATGCCGTCGGCGCCGATCAACAGGTCGCCACTCGCGCTCGATCCATCGGAAAAATATGCGGTAACGCGGTTTTCGTCCTGCTCGAAGCGCTCGAACGCGCGGCCGTAATGATAGTTCTCCGCCGCAAAGACGTCCTTCAGCAGGCGGTAGAGGCGGCCCCATGCGGTCAGTATCTGGGCCAGCGGCATTGCGGCAATGAGGCTGCCTTCACGGTCGAGCGTCGCACGCGAGTGCGTTGCGCACCCGATGCTCGCATCGACGACCGCGCCGGCGCGGCGAATCGCGTCGAACAACTCGTCGTGGGTAACGATGCCGGCGCCGCGATCGGCCAGCGCCTCGCCGGCACGCTCGTAGACCTCGACTTCCCAGCCGGCGCGCGCCAGCAGATTGGCGGCAAACAGCCCGCCGAACGAGCCGCCGACGACCAGCGCCCTGCGCTGGGTACTCATGCGATGGTCGCCGGCGCAGTGCTAGTCATGCGAATGGGAATAATGCAGAAAACTCTTACCGCGGAGGACGCTGAGGAACGCTGAGGAATTCACGTAAACACCTGATCCTTGCTTTCCTCCGTGTGCCTCTGCGTCCTCCGCGTCCTCGGCGTTGAGCGGTTAGTTGTAAAAAGTCTGAAGAACCAGATCAGGCCGTGGCCTTTTCGCTGTCCGGGTAATTGAGTTCGATCACCACCCCGCTCGGGTCATCGACAAACACCTGGTGCAGGTTCAGGTCGGGCACCATGCGCTCGCGGTAGGGCACGCTAATTTTTTTCAGGTGCGCAATCATGCCGCGCGCGTCGGTTGCGGAAAAAGCAATATGGTCGAACGTGCCGGTGCCGTCCTTCAGGCTGTCGAGGTCGCGGTCGCCGAGATAATCCTTGAGGCCCTGCGGATCGTTGGGGTCGATGCCGATGATATGCACCACCGCGTTGTCGTAGGTATCGTGGCTGCCGTTATAAAACCAGAACCCCGGGAAATTGAACTTGGGGCGCGGCCCGACGGTGAGCCCCATGACCTCGGTGTAGAACTTGCGCGTCGCTTCGAGGTCGAGCGAGCGTATCGAGTAGTGAGAGAGCTTGCTCAGCGGCATGTCGAACTCCTACAGGTAGTTGGATGCGCCGCGCGACTGCCACCACCCTGCGCGCGTCACCCGTAAAAAGCGCTTAACTTCGTCTATTCCGTGCGCGCTGTCAATAGGCGCCCTTGCACCGGAACGTCCGAATGCTATGATGCCACGCGTTGCCGGCAATCCTTATTCCCGAGTCGCCACTCAATCTCCCATGCCCATCGTCGAAGTAAACGGCGTTAGCGTCGACGTCACGCAAACCGGCGCGGGGCGCGACCTCGTGCTGCTGCATTCGCTGCTCGCCGACCGCAGCGCATTCGATCGCGTCGTGCCGGCGCTTGCGATGAAGCGCCGCGTGACGCTCGTCAACCTGCCCGGATACGGCGCTTCAGCCGCGCACGGCGCGAGCGTCGAGGATTACGCCGACCACATTGCCGCATTACTGCTCGCGCTGAAGTTGCCGCCACAAACCGACGTGCTCGGCAACGGCCTGGGCGGATTCATCGCAATTGCGCTCGCCTGCCGGCACAGCGCGGCATTCGATAAATTATTTATTGCCGATTCACTGGCGACTTTTCCGCCCGCGGGCAAGGAGCCGCTGCGCCTGATGGCGGAGCGCGTGAAACAACACGGCATGAGTGCCGTGCTCGACGCGGCGATCAACCGCATGTTCCCGCCGACGTTTGTCGCGGCCAACGCCGAACTCGTCGCCGGGCGCAAAGCGGTGCTCGCCAAGGCCGATCCCGCCTGCTTCAGTCGCGC